>JACDGF010000121.1 GCA_013815405.1 Caulobacteraceae bacterium
GCCCCCCGGAATTGCCTGGAAAGACCCGGAAGTCGAGCAGGAAGGTCGGGAAGGCGGTGGAGGGGCCCAGCGGATAGGATGCCACGCGCCCGGAGCGCAGGATGGGGAAGCCGGCGCCGTTGGCCGACAGGCCCTCGGGGAAGCCCAGGGCCATCATCTCGTCGCCCGGGCCCAGCCTATATTGGTCGAAGGTCGCGTCGCCGGCCAGCCAACCCAGCGGGATGGCCACCCTGGCGAAGGCGGGTGGGGCGGTGACCGTGATCGCCGCCACGTCGCGCGCGCCGTGGTGGGTCCAAAGCTCCCGCCCGCCGTCGCGGATCGCGAGGGGTTGGGGGGCGTAGCGCCAGGACCCGTCGGCCTGCTGGACCCGGTAGCCGATCGTCGCCTTGTCGCCGGGCATGCGCTTCAGGAGATGGTTGGCGGTGACCAGAACCACTCTCGGCTTGCCGTCCGGCGTTGGGTCAAGGATGAGAAAGCCGGCGCCGACCGTGCGCGTGCCGTCGCCCAGCGGCTGCTCCAGCTGCACCGTGGCCGACATCAGATCGACGGACATGTCCAACGCCATCGACTCCTCCTTCAGAGTTCGCGACGGCCAAAGCCGTCGCGCGGCCTATTTGACCCCGACCTCCGCGACGCACAAGCTGGCGCCGCGCCCCCGTTCCGCGACCCTTGATGATAATGAAACCGGCTATCCGTAAACTGGCCTTGATCACCGGCGCCTCGGCGGGTCTCGGCGCGGCGTTCGCGCGGGCCTATGCGGCGCGGGGCTTTGATCTGGCGTTGGTGGCCCGCCGCCTGGACCGACTGGAGGCCCTTGGGGCCGAATTGACCAAGGCCCACGGCGTCGAGGCGTTCGCGATCCAGGCCGACTTGGCGACCATCGGCGTCGAGCGGCTGGTCCTGGGCGCGGTGGCGGCCCGCGGCGGAAAAATCGACGTGCTGGTGAACAACGCCGGCTTTTCGATTCCCCAGAGCTTCGCGGCCGTCCCGTGGGAGCGGCAGCGCGATTTCCTGATGGCCCTGGTGGTGAGCGCCTGCGGCCTGGCCCACGGGGTCATTCCGGGGATGGTGGAGCGCGGGCGCGGGGCGATCATCAACAACGCCTCCCTGGCCGGCTTCGCGCCGGGGACGCCCGGCCACACCCTCTACGCCGGGGCTAAGAGCCTGGCGATCAAGTTTTCCGAGGCGCTGGACGCGGAATATCGCGCCAAGGGGGTGAGGGTCACGGCCCTCTGCCCCGGCTTCACCCACACCGATTTCGGCCGCGCCAACGGCACCCAGGTGGCGATGGATTCCTCGCCCCGCTTCTTCTTCCAGACCGCCGAGGCGGTGGTGGAGACCGCCATCCACGCCAACGAGCGAGGCCGGGTCGTGGTCGTCCCCGGCTGGCACAACAAGATCGCCGCGGCGCTGCTGCGTTATCTTCCCGATTCCCTGGTGAAGGCCGTGGTCCGCGCCGGAGCGGAAAAGTATCATCTGGAAGGCCAGGCCGCGGCCGGGATTGAGCAAGGGTAGTTTCCTCCCTGCCCTTCATGGGGAGGGTCGGCCAAAGGCCGGGGTGGGGAAGTGCGGATCATTCGCGAGCCCGGCGGGTTGCCCCCGACTTCCCCACCCTGACGGCTTCGCCGCCTGTCCCTCCCCATGACGGGGAGGGAGGTTTATATTCCCGCGACGAACGAAGGAGAGAGGGCGCATGGCCGACGGCTGGACCCACATCGCCGCGGACGCGCGCCGGCGGGCCGATGCCACGCCGCTCGCCGACTTCCAGGTGGCGGACGTGGACCATTTCGTCACCGACACCCATTGGCCGTGGTTCGAGCGGCTCCGGCGCGAGGACCCCGTGCACTGGTGCGCGGACAGCGAGTTCGGCCCCTATTGGTCGGTGACCAAGTTCAACGACATCATCGCCGTGGACGGCGACTGCAAGACCTTCTCTTCCGACGCCCAGCTTGGGGGAATCACCATCCTCGACGTCCCCGAGGACCGTCCGCGCGCCAGCTTCATCGGCCTGGACCCGCCTGAGCACGACGCCCAGCGCAAGGTCGTGGCGCCGATGTTCTCCTCGGCCAGCATGGCCGCCATGGCCCCCCTGATCCGCGAGCGGGCGGGTCGGATCCTGGATGAATTGCCGGTGGGCGAGACCTTCGATTTCGTCGATCGGGTCTCGGTGGAGCTCACCAGTCAGATGCTGGCCACCCTGTTCGATTTTCCCTTCGAGCATCGCCGGCTCCTGCCCCGGGCGTCCGACCTCATCCTCACCACGCCGGGGCCGGGCGGGCTGGTGGAGACCGAGGAGCAGCGGCAGGGCGAGATGTTCACCACCTTTTCCCAGTTCGTCGCCCTGTGGAACGAGCGCAAGGGCGCGCCGCCCCGGGACGATTTGATCTCGATGCTGGCCAATGCCCCGGCCACGGCCAGCGACGATCCCTACAACTACATGGGCAACATCGTCCTCCTGATCGTCGCCGGCAGCGACACCACCCGCCATTCGATTTCGGGGGCGCTGCTGGCGCTCAACCAGAACCCCGGCCAGTACCAGAAATTGCGCGACAACCCGGCTCTGCTGGAAAGCGCGGTCCCGGAGATCATCCGCTGGCAGAGCCCGGTGGCGCACATGCGGCGCACCGCCCTGGCCGACGCGCAGATCGGCGGCAAGGCGATCCGGAAGGGCGACAAGGTGGTGATGTGGTACGTCTCGGGAAACCGCGACGAGACCGCGATCGACCATCCGGACGCCTTCATCGTCGACCGCGAACGGCCGCGCCAGCATGTCTCCTTCGGGTTCGGCCCCCACCGCTGCGTCGGCAATCGCCTGGCCGAGATGCAGCTGAAGATCGTCTGGGAAGAGACCCTGAGGCGCTTCCCGCGTATCGAGATCGTCGGCGACGTGCGCCGACTGCGCTCGAACTTCGTCAAGGGATACGAGGCGATGCCGGTACAAATCGTGGGGTGAGGCGGGCGTTTGTGGAATGCGGGCGTCGTGCTAATCTCCTTATCATGCCAGAGGAGCGGCCGATCAAGACAGCTCGCATGACCATTCTGCTCGATCCCGCCGAAAAGGCCCAAATTGAAGGCCGCGCGCGCGGGCATGCCCTCTCGACCGGCGAATATGTCCGACGCGCCAGCCAGTCCTACGAGGCGGGCGTCGATGAGCCCGCCCTCGAGGCGATCGCGGTCGAGTTCGAGGCGAACGTGCGCGCCATGCGCGCAACGCTTCGAGACGCCGTCGACTATGCCCAAGCCCGGCTCGACGAAATCGCGGTCGTTCGAGGAAGTCGCCATGGGGATCGTTGACCGACTCTTCGACGCGATGCGCAGTACGATCGAGATGCGCGGCGACATCGACCGCAATGCAATCCAGTTCAGGTCCGCGGCCGACACCTTGCTCGATCACGAGAAGCGTCTCGTCCGCTTGGAGACGCTCGACGAGTTTCGGCTTGCACAACGTTCCTCCCGGCCGCCGAGGCTGTCCGGCCCTCGGGATGAATAAAGCGGTCGATTAGACTTCGAAGGCTCACCCGCCGCCGATCCGGGGGATGAGGTAGACTTCGCTCGCGGGCGTCAGCGCCACCGCCCCCGCGTCCTGGAAGATTTCGCCGTCGACGGCGATGGCCATGCGCCGGTCGATGTGGTCGCCCAGGCCCGGGAAGCGGCGGTCGAGGGCCTGGATCATCCGCCGCACGGTGTCGGCCTCGACGTCGAACTCGGCCAGGCCATCGGTGAACTGGCGACAGGTGGAGCAGGCGGTCACCACATGGGGCATGGCCTCATCGCGCGTCGATCGCCGCGCGGACCTTGGGCGGCGAGAGGGGCAGTTCGGTCATGCGGACGTCGATGGCGCGGCGCACGGCGTTGGCGACGGCCGCCAGGGGCGGGACGATGGGCGCCTCACCCACGCCCTTGGCGCCGAAGGGATGGCGGGGATTGGCCACCTCGATCAGGATCGCCTCGATCATCGGCAGATCCGAGGCCACCGGCATGCGGTAGTCGAGGAAGCCGGCGTTCTCCATCCGGCCCTCGGCGTCGAAGACATATTCCTCGTTGAGCGCCCAGCCGATCCCCTGGGCGACGCCCCCTTGGATCTGACCCTCCACGTAAGCGGGATGGATCGCCCGGCCGACGTCCTGGGCGGCGGTGTAGCGCAGGATGGTCACATGCCCGGTCTCCGGATCGACCTCGACGTCGCAGAGGTGCGCCGCGAAACCCGGGCCCGCGCCCTGGGCGGTCAGGGAGACCTCGGCGGTGATCGGCCCGCCGGTCTTGGCCGATCGGGCGGCGAGGCCGGCCAGGGTGAGGGGCGGGAGCCCGGCCTTGGCCGGATCCAGGCAGACCGCGGCCCCGTCCAGCCAGTCCACGTTTTCGACCGGCACGTCCCAGATCGACGCCGCCCGCCGCTTCAGGTCGGCGACGATCTTTTGCGCCGCCTGGGTCACCGCCATTCCGGTGGCGAAGGTGGTGCGGCTGCCGCCGGTGAGCATGGAAAAGCCGATCGAGGCGGTGTCGGCCACGATCGGCCGCACCTTTTCGACCGGCAGGCCCAGGACCTCGGCGGCCATCATGGCCATGGATGCGCGCGAGCCGCCGACGTCGGGATTGCCGGTCACCACCGTCGCGCTGCCGTCCTCGCCGACATGGACCGCCGCCGAGGATTCCCCGCCGATATTGAACCAGAAGCCGACCGCGAAGCCGCGGCCCTGGTTGCGGCCCAGGGGGGCCTGATAGTGGGGGTGGTCCCGGATTGCTTCGAGCGTCTCCACATAGCCGATGTTGCGGAAGGTCGGGCCGTAGGCCGCCTTGACCCCGTCCCGCACCGCGTTCTTTTCGCGCAGGGCGATGGGGTCGATGCCCAGCTTCAGCGCCAGCTCGTCCATGGCGCTCTCGACGGCGAAGGCGGAGATCGGCGCCCCGGGGGCGCGGTAGGCGGCGACCTTGGGGCTGTTGGTGACCACGTCCCAGCCGGTGATGCGGAAATTAGGCACGTCGTAGCAGGCCAGGGCGGTCATGCTGCCGGGCACGACGGGGGAACCGGGAAAGGCGCCGGCCTGGTATTTGAGCTCCACCTCCGCGGCGGTGATCCTGCCGTCGCTCGTGGCGCCGAGCTTGACCGTCACCACCGCGCCGGAGGTCGGCCCCGTGGCCCGGAACACCTCGTCCCTGGTCATCACCATCTTCACCGGCGCGCCTGCTTGTCGCGAAAGGGCGAGCGCCAGGGGTTCCAGATAGACCGTGGTCTTGCCCCCGAACCCGCCGCCGATCTCCGAGGGCGTGACGCGGATGTCCGAGGCGTTCAGGCCCAGCAGCTTGGCGCAAAAGGTGCGGACCATGAACTGGCCCTGGCTGGAACTCCACACCTGGGACTGGCCGTCGGAAGCGAAGGCGGCGACGCAGGCGTGGGGCTCGATATAGCCCTGGTGGACGGCGGCGGTGACATAGCGGCCTTCGAGGACCACGTCGGCGGCGGCGAAGCCCTCGGCCAGGTCGCCGCGGGTGAGCTCATTGCGCGCGGCGATGTTGGACGGCGCCTGCGGCGTCTCCTCGAGGCCCTGCGTGAACAGGTGCGCGTGCAGCAGCGGCGCGCCCGGGGCCATCGCCGCCTCGACGTCGATGACGTGGGGCAGAACCTCATAGTCGACCGTGATCAGGCTGAGCGCCGCGTCGGCCACCGCGGCGGAGGTGGCGGCGACGGCGGCCACCGCGTGGCCGTCATAGAGGGCCTTGCCCCGCGCCATGCAGTTTTGCGACAGGTCGCGCAGATTCGCGGCCCCCTCCCCGGCCTCGTATTCCTCGGACGCGAGATCGGGAAAGTCGGCGGCGGTGACGATCGCCTTCACCCCGGCCAGGGCGCGCGCCCGGCGGGTGTCGATCGAAAGGATGCGCGCGTGGGCGTGAGGGCTGCGCTTGACCTTGCCCACCAGCATGCCCGGCAGGGCGAAATCGGCCCCGAACGCGGCCCGGCCGGTCACCTTGTCGGCCCCGTCGGGGCGCACCGGCCGGGTTCCAATCACCTTGAGGCCGGCCCTGGCCGGCGGCCGGTCGATCACGTCGCTCATCACGCCCTCGCTTGTCTCAGGTCGGCCGCCGCGTCCATCACCGCGCGGACGACCTTGTCGTAGCCGGTGCACCGGCAAAGGTTGCCGGCCAGCCAGTAGCGGGTCTCGCTCTCGGTGGGATCGGGATTTGCGTCCAACAAAGCCTTGGCCGCCACCAGCAGGCCGGGGGTGCAGAAGCCGCACTGCAGGGCGGCGTGCTCCAGGAATTTTTGCTGCAACGGGTGCAGGGCGCCGTCGCGCGCCATGCCCTCGATGGTCTCGATCCGCCGGCCCTCGGCCTCGGCGGCCAGCATCAGGCAGGCGCAGACCAGGCGCCCGTCGACGATGACGCTGCACGCCCCGCAGTCGCCCGAGCCGCAGCCCTCCTTGGAGCCGGTGAGGCCGAGCCCGTCGCGCAGGGCGTCCAGGAGGGTGGTTCCCGGATCGCTCAGGAACTCCACCGGGTCGCCGTTCACCGTCGCCGTGACGTGCCGCTTGCTCATGCCCGCTCTTTCGCCCGTCGATAGGCGATGGCCGCGGCGCGCCGGGCCAGCACGCCGGCGATCCTGGTCCGGTAGTCGGCCGTGCCGCGCTTGTCGCTGATCGGGGCGCAGGCGCCGCGCGCCGCCTGGTCGAGCGCGGCCAGGGCCGGCTCGTCCAACCG
>JACDGF010000122.1 GCA_013815405.1 Caulobacteraceae bacterium
GGCCTGGGCGCGTACGCTGGGAGCGCGGGCGGTCACGCCGCCGCCCCCGCCGGTCGGCCCGGGTCGCGGCGCGTCGACGTTTGTCGCCTCGCCGTCCCGAAACGCCTTGAGCGCCTCTTCGGGCCCCGGAAGGTCGGCGGCGTAGGCCAGGCGGATCAGGGTCATCTCCACCGCCGTCGCCGGGTCGGGCGCGCGGCGCGTCTCGTCGAGGGCCTTGACCAGCATCTGCCACAGCCTCGCCAGGGTCCCGGCCGACAGGGTCGCGCCCAGGGCCGCCAGGCGCGCGGCCTGATCCTTGGGCAGGCCCAGGGCGTCCGGGCCGAGCGCCTTGGAGACCGACGCGCCGTGGCAGTGCTCCAGCAGATCGAGCATCACCGTGACCGGATCGGCCCCGAAGCCGTGGAGGGCGCGGAACGCCTCGATGGCCGGGCCGGCTTCGCCGCGCACGGTCTTTTCGAAGAGGTCGATGGTCTGGGCGCGGTCGGCGAGGCCGAGCATGTCGCGCACCGCGGCGGCGCCGACGCTCTGGCCCGCTTCGGCCTGGACCAAAGCCTGGTCCAACAGCGATTGGGCGTCGCGCACCGAGCCCTCGGCGGCGCGGGCGATGAGGGTCAGCGCCTCCGGCTCGATCCGCCCCCCCTCGGCCTCGACCAGGGTGGCGAGGTTGCCGATGATCACCTCCGGCGCCACCCGGCGCAGGTCGAACCGCTGGCAGCGCGAGAGAATGGTCACCGGCACCTTGCGGATCTCGGTGGTGGCGAAGATGAACTTGGCGTGCGGCGGCGGCTCCTCCAGGGTTTTCAGAAGCGCGTTGAAGGCCTGGGTCGAGAGCATGTGCACTTCGTCGATGATGTAGACCTTGTAGCGCGCCTCGGCGGGGGCGTAGCGTACCCCGTCCAGCAGCTCGCGCATCTCGTCCACCTTGCTGCGGCTGGCGGCGTCCAGTTCGAGCACGTCCAGGTGCCGGCCCTCGACGATGGCGCGGCAGTGGCGGCCTTCCGCGGCCAGGTCGGTGACGCTCGGCTGATGGACGGTCTCGCTGTCGTAGTTGAGCGCCCGGGCGAGGAGCCTGGCGGTGGTGGTCTTGCCCACGCCGCGCACCCCGGTGAGCATGAAGGCGTGGGCGATCCGTCCGGTGGCGAAGGCGTTCTTCAAGGTCCGGACCATGCCCTCCTGGCCGATCAGGTCGTCGAAGCTGCGGGGCCGGTACTTGCGGGCGAGGACGGTGTAGGGCGCCGGCGCGTCGGCCGCCGGCGGGGCGCCGAACAGGTCGGCGGCGCCCGCGTCACGCTCGCCGGGGTCGATGTCGAGCGTGGTGTCGTGATCGGTCATGGGGGCGGGTCTTGAATCGGCGGTGGAGACCGGCAGACGACCCGGAGCAAATCTCGTTACGGCTGCTTCCTTCCGGACCTGACCGGGTTGGCGAGGCCTCCGCCCATCGCCGATCTCCGCGCCCTATATCGCGTGGCCGGCGCCCGCGCGCAAGCCGAGGGCATGACGGGCGCCGCGACAGCCTCTAAGACCCTTCCCATGCCCCTTGACGCCTTCGCCAACACCTTCGCGGGCAACCCCCTGGACCGCGCCAGCTATCGCCGGACGGACGAGGCCTGGATCGCCGAGCGGCTGGCCGCGCCCGCGTCCCTGGCCGTCGCCCTGTGGAACGGCCAGCCCCTGGTGGAGGACGCCAAGGGCGGAGGCGTCCAGATCGCCTGGCTCGCCGCCGACATGGCCCGCGCACTCTCGGGCGGCCCCGAGCGCCTGCTCTTCCTGGGCCTGTGGAAGCAAGACGCGGTGTTCGCCGTCGACCTGGAGGGCGGGGCCGATCCGGCGGACGGGCCGCTCGCGGGGCTGGGGCGTTTCGAGGAGCTGCGCGCCCTCGCCCCCGCCCTGCCGGCGGGAGACGCGGCGATCCTGGCGGCCGCCAAGTCGGTGTTCGAATGGCGGCGCAAACACCGCCACTGCGCCGCCTGCGGCGAGATCACGCAGGTCGCCGAGGGCGGCTGGAAGCGGGTCTGCCCCGCCTGCCGCGCCCAGCATTTCCCGCGCACCGACCCCGTGGTGATCATGCTGGCGGTGAAGGGCGAGCGTTGCCTATTGGGCCGTCAGGCGGCCTGGCCGGCGGGCATGTATTCGGCCCTGGCCGGTTTCGTGGAACCCGGCGAATCCATCGAGGAGGCCTGCGCGCGGGAGCTGTTCGAGGAGGCGGCGGTTCGGGCGACATCCGTCCGCTACCACTCCACCCAACCCTGGCCCTGGCCCTCCACCCTGATGATCGGCCTGATCGCGCAGATCGAGACCGACGACGCGGTCGCGGACAATGTCGAGATCGACGAGGTCCGCTGGTTCGACCGCGACGAAGCCCGCGCCCTGATCCGCGGCGACCACCCCGAGGCCAAGGCCCCGCCCGCCCTGGCCATCGCCCATCAGCTGATCAAGGCCTGGGCGGAGGAAGGATAGGGACGCCGGCCCGGATCGCTCCAGGACCGGCGTCCCGCCTCACGAACCTTCGATCAGTTGTGGTGGAGTTCGAACGTGGTGTTGTCGCCGTGTTGCTGGGTGTAGAATCCCCGCGCCTCGGGCAGGTTGTAGGTCGTCCCGTACTGGATCGGGCGCGCTATGCCGCCGTTGGAGACATGGATCCCGGTAGGCTCGTTGTCCTCCGCGCCGGCCCCCGAAGCGCTCGCGTCGCGTCCCTGGGCGAGGACCCGCAGCGGCGAGGCCAGGGCGGTCAGGGGATAGGCCCAGATGGAGTCGAGGGCGTTCAGCTGATCGTGCAGGGTGTCGCCGCGGTCTTCGGCGGCAAGGATCGTGTTGCTGTCGCCGAAGGTGATGTTGTCGAAGGAATTGTGATCGGCGTCGCCCAGGACGATCAGCTTGATCTTCCCGTCCTCCCGCAGCGCGTCCATGTGGAGTTCGAAGATGCCTCCCCAGGCCCCGCGCGCCGCCAGGGCCGGCACCGAACCTGAGAGGCTGTTGGTGTCGCCCGTGGGGGTGAAGTAGAAGGTGCGGAACTTGCCGTCGGGCTTGAAGGTCCCGTTTTCGGGTCGCTTGAACGGCGTCGCCCCCGCGGCCCGCGCCGTGGCGTTGCAGTCGAAGTCCGCCGCGCCGTCCTTGGCGGTGTTGTGGATCGTGATCCACCTAGTCGGGAAGGACGCGCCGCTGTGCAACTCCAGCTGCTTGGGCGAATAGACGTCGGCGAACACCTGATCGGGCGCGGTCCCCCCGAACACCAGGGGCGCGCCGTCGACGAACACCTGTAGCGCCTGGAGCTTCCCGCCGGCGCTCAGATCCGTGGGCTTTTTGGGAATGAAACGGTAGACGTAGGAATTCGGCTGGCGGGCGACCTTGACCGGGCCGTTGGGGTCGTTGGGATCGTTGCTGGTGCTGATTCCGCCGGTGTCCTCCACCAGGTAGATTCGACCTTGGTCGTCGAGGTGAACCCCCTCGAGCCCGCAGCGTCCCATGCTGCCATAGTGCGTCGTGACGACCGGCGGCCAGCTGCCCAGGGAAATCTCGATCACCCCGCCGTCCGTCGGCCCGCCTTCCTGGGTGGCGAGGAGTGACTTGGTGAAGGGATCGTAGGTCGAGCCGTCCCCCCGGGAGAGATGGGTGAGCTGATCGTCGCCCACGGGGGTCAGAAGGGTGATGCGGTGCGCGGGATCGGTCACATCGAGATTGATCCGAGTGACGTAGCCGAGGCCGCCAGAGGCCTCGTGAGCCTGGAAGAGGAAGTTGTGTCCGTAATAGTACTTCGGAGTCGGCCCTTTGACCAAACCGGGCAGGTTCACATAGGTGTTCTGATCAGGCTCGGTCTGGACGCCGTTGGAAAGCTTGCCGTAGGTGGTGATCAGCCCCGAGGGGTTCTCGAGCGGATCGGTTCCGATCGCCACCACGGTGGCCGTGAAGTCGGAACTCAGGACGTTGGGGGGCGCCCCCACGGCCGGCTGGGGGGCGGGTACGCCGCTGGTGAACGGGCCGATGCCGTCGCCCGCCCAGGCGGCGACCGGCGCGCATGACAGCAACATGGCCAAAAGCCGGGACTTTCTCGACATTCTCATGGGTGTTCCCTCCTGGAGATTGATCAATACAATTTCGTCTTGATACAGACATACGCACCCGCGCACGCCGGCGGTCACTGTGTTTCCACGGCTTTGCCTCGAAATTGCCGCCCTAGAGCTAGTGACTATTCATGACACCCCGATGACGCCCATCGGAGGGACTGAAGAAATTTTTGCGCGCGGCGGCGGAGGCCCCGGAGAGCGGCCCCCGACTGGATCGGGGGCCCGTCCGCCATGGGCCTAGCGGCAAGCGGGAAGGGCCGCGGGTGAGACGCCCATAGGCGCTAATATAAGGGCGGGATGACGATTTTGGTTCGGGAGGGGTCGGCAAAGCCGAGTGAATCTTTGAGGCGCCAAGCGTCCGCGGCCATCTTTCAACGCCAAGAAGCCAAGGAGCCAAGCCGGAATCCGGTCAGGCCCAGCGCCTCTTGGCGTCTTGGCTCCTTGGCGTTTCAAAATATCGGTTCGGTAGCCGGACTATCTTAGCGCCTATGGGTGAGACGCCCGCGCTCCCAGAGGGCCGCGCTTTAGGATCGCGCCGCCTTGCGCGGACGCCCGCCCTTCGTTCCATTGGCTCGGGCCGCCGCCGCTTTGGCGGGGGACCTCGACCGGCCCGCGGCGCGGGCCAACGCGCGGGTCATCCAATCGCGGGTCCCGAAAACGCCCGAGACGAGCGCCGGGACGAACAGATCGACGTCGAGAGCCGGCCAATGCAGGTTGAACCCCAGGCCATGGACTTCGATCCGCGCCAGATCCTCATCGCTCGCGCCCTGGAGATCCTGGGCCAGACGAGCCGGAAACGCATAGGCGCAGCCATTGACCAGGTCGATCACCACCCGGCCTGTCGCGCGATCGTAGCGGACGGTCGAAGCGCGCGGTTCCGTGTCCAGCATCCCGCGGCCCCGCGTTTCGGCCGCCTCCAGCCTAACGTCTGTCGCGTCGTCCATGAATCCGCTCCCATTCAGCGAGGAAATGCTCCTGTCGTCGCGCCGCCTCCGCTTCCAGACGGCGCATGTCCGCGCGGCTGACGCCGACGCTGTAGACGGTCCTGGGCGCGCCACCCGACCCGATCAGATCGATTTTCGCCTGTCCCGCGCCGGTGATGTGGATGTGAGCCGGCTCGTGGTCAGAGGTGTAGATCACGAACCTGAACCCGTAAGCGCGATGAACGACCACCATGCGTCGATTTAACCCATCCGTTAGGTTTATCAAGACTGCGGAGGGTCGGCAAGTCCGTCCTCCTTATGCCGCCACCGCCCTACCCCCGCCCCCGGAACGGGTCGGCGGGGAAGACGCCGAGGATCTCGAAGTGGTCGCAGAAGAAGGAGAGTTCCTCGAAGGCGCGCTCCAGGGGGGCGTCCAGGGGGCGGCCGTCGACCTCGGCGTGGAAGAAGGTGGCGGTGAAGGCGCCGTTCTCCATGTAGCTTTCGAGCTTGGTCATGTTGACGCCGTTGGTGGCGAACCCGCCCATGGCCTTGTAGAGGGCGGCCGGCAGGTTCCTGACCCGAAAGACGAAGCTGGTCACGCACGGCGCGCCGGGCGGCGGCGGATCGTCGCTCGCCGACATGACCAGGAAGCGGGTGGTGTTGTGCGCCGCGTCCTCGATGTCGGCCAGAAGGATGGAAAGGCCGTAAAGTTCGGCCGCCAGGGCCGGGGCGATCGCCGCGCGGGCGGGATCGGGCCGTTCGGCCAGGGTCCGGGCCGCGCCGGCGGTGTCGCTGGCGATCTCGACGCGCGCGCCCAGGCGGCGCAGGGCCCCCCGGCACTGGCCAAGGGCGATGGGCATGCTGGCCACCGTGCGCACGTCCTCGAGCCGCGTCCCCCGATTGGCCATCAGCTGGAAGCGGATGGGCTTGAACCGCTCCCCGACGATCCTGAGCCCCGAGGACGGCAGCAGATGATGGACGTCGGCCACCCGGCCGGCGATGGAATTCTCCACCGGGATCATGGCCAGGGCGCAGTCGCCGCGCTTCACCGCCTCGAAGGCGTCCTCGAAGGCGGGGTGGGGAATCGGGGCGTGGGTGGGGAAATAGGCGCGGCAGGCCTCGTCGCTGTTGGACCCGGGCTCCCCCTGGAACGCGATCCTCGGGCGCGCGGTCATCACAGGCCCCGGGCGTGGGCGCGGGCGGCCTCGAGGTCCGCCGGCGTGTCGACGGAGATCGGCGCGCGGTCCACCACGGCGGCCCAGATGGTGAGCCCGAGCTCCAGGGCGCGCAGCTGTTCGAGGCCCTCGCGCCGCTCCAGCGGCGAGGGCGGCGCGGCGTTGAAGGCGGCGAGCGCCGCGCGGCGGTAGGCGTAGATGCCGACATGCCGCCAGACGGGCCCCTCGCCAAAGAGGGTGGAGCGGGTGAAATAGAGCGCCCGGCCGGCGCGGCCGTCCCCGCTCATGGCCAGGACCGCCTTGACCACGTCGGGATTGGACCGGTCGCCCATCTCGGCTTCGGGCGCGACCGCGGTGGCGATGTCGCAGCCGGGCTCGCGCTCCAGCAGGGCGGCGCAGGCGACCAAGGCGGCGGGATCGACGAACGGCATGTCGCCCTGGAGGTTGATGACCACGTCATGCCGCCCTTCGGGGTCGAGCGCGCCCAGCGCCGCGAGGATCCGGTCCGAGCC
>JACDGF010000123.1 GCA_013815405.1 Caulobacteraceae bacterium
GCGCCAGGACGCTCACCCATTCGTTCATGTCTGCGCGGTAGAACCACAGGGCCTGCGTCACCCCGACGATCTCGATCCGCGACCCGTCGCGCGGGGCTCGCCGGGTCGCGCCGTCGGCGGCGGCGGCGCTGCCGAGCGGCGGGCCCACGGTGGAGGGGGCGAACCCATAGTCGTAGAGCGCGCCGGCGAAGAAGACGGGGACGCTGTTGGGCAGAAAGACCGTGGCCATGGCGCCCTGCTCGATCCGCAGGCGCTGGTTCTCCCCGGCGGTGTAGTCGGCGGCGACATCGACATCGACCATCGGCCCGCGCTGGGCGTGAAGCTCCAGCAGCAGGGTCTGCATCGCGTCCAGCGCGGCGGCGAGCTCGTCCACCGCCCCCTCGTCCCCCGGCGCCAGCGCCCCCAGGACGCGCAGGGCCTCGCTGATCACGTCCCGGCAGGTGGCCATGGGGGCCTACAATCCGTCGCGATCGGCGTCGGCTTCCCGCCTGGTGTGCGAGGCCTTGTCGTGGGGCGGGTTGCCCTGAACCTTGACCGCGCGCGTCTCCGGATCGTGCGCCGGCTCGCGTCGGCGGTCCGCCCCGTGGGCGCCGGCGGCCTTGCTCTTGAACGGCTCGCCGCGTGGTTTGCCCTTGGCCAGGCGGGCCTTCACCGCGCCCTGTTCCTTGGCGGCGGCCTGTTGCTCCTTCAGGGTCGGGCCGGGCTCCTCCTCCGGCTCGTCGCTCTTGTGCCCGCTCACCTCGAACTGCGGGTTGGCGGCGAGGCGATCCAGGTGATCGTCCGAAAGCGTGTGCTGGCGAAGGACCTGGTCCTTGTCGAAGGTGTGTCCAAAGACGGTCGTGGACGGCTCATCGCCGATGTATTTCACTTGGGCCATGGGAGGCTCTTATGAGGGGGGAAAAGAGGGTTGGGCCGCGCCCCAGGGGGGCTAAAGCGCGGCCCCCGTCACCGTAAGCCTTACGGCCCGGTCGCGACCTGATCCTCGATGAAATAGTCCAGATCCAGCTCCAGCGTCCCGGCCACCCCAGTGGCCGCGTTGGCTTGCGCCGTCACCGTGATCACCTGCTTTTGGCCCGACGTGTTCTTGTAGAGCCGCCCGGCCGCCGTCATCGTGGTGTCGAACGAGGCGCCCGCCGCGCGGCCCACGAGCGCCGAGGCCGCCATGAACTGCTGCGGCGTCCCGGCCACCCCGACGTTGAGCGTCAGGGTCGGCGTCCCGTTGCTGTCCAGCTGGGTCGCCGCCTTGAGGGTCAGGCCGAACACCACCGCGCCGGGCGGCAGATAGCCCATGTTCAGCGTGTCGGTGGTGACGAAGCTCGCCGGCACGGTCACGGTCGAGTGGTGGTGGTTGGTCAGCTGATGCTGGCCGTGCGTCCCGCCGGGAGTCTTGGCGGCGTGGATGTTGGAGGAATAGCTCGTGTTGGCCATCGAAGTGGCTCCTTGAAAGGGTGAGGGGCCGCCCCCGGCTGGGAGGCGGCCCTATTGGGATCAGCTGTCGGCGGCCGCGCCGACGAACATCGTGACGATGCCGTTCTGCACGCCGTTGAAGTTGATCTTCTTGACGCCCAGCAGCTCCTCGATCGCCACGCCGGGGCGGAACCCGTAGTCCTTGACGTAGTCGGTGCGCGGGGTCGGTTCCTGGCCCCAGGCGATGGCCGCCGCCCCGCCGCCGCAGACGAAGATCGGGCGGATGTCGGCGGATGCGGCCCCGATGCCGTTCAAGCCGGCGATGGCGGCGTAGTCGTCGATCTCCGGGACCTCGCGGTGGATGATCCCATCATAGAGCAGGTCGCCGTCCTGGAAGATCGGGTTGTCCTTCATCCCCTCGGACTCGCGCGCCCGCGCCTGGGTGTTGGCGGTGACCATGGTGGAGTCGGCCTTCAGGTCCCGGAAGGTCCGCGCGCCGTGGAAGGCGACGTAGAACTCCCGCCCGTCCCCGCCGGTGGCCCGGAAGGGCCGGATGCGCGGGTCGGCGATCTTGGCGATCCGCTTGGCCAGGCTGATGTTGGCCACGCTCGCCTTGGCCGCCGCCGCCACATTGCCCGCGCCGGTCAGGAAGGTGGCGCTGTAGTTGGAGATCAGGTTGCCGAACAATATCCGGTCCGAGTTGGCGGCGGTCCAGAAGTTCTTCTGCGCCGCGGTCGCGACATCCCAGTTTGCCACGCCGCCGTTCAGGTCGATCACCGCCTGCATGAAGGCCTTGATGATGTCGTCGCGGATTTTCTCCGCTTCCCACACCTGCAGGGCGTCCTTGGCGGCGTTCAGGAGGTTTATCTCGGTCATGAACGAGGTGGACTTGGGCACCCTCACCCCGTTGCGCCGCCAGTCGACGGCGACGGGCATGTTGTAGTTGGTCAGGTCCTCCTCGGCCCCGTCCAGGACCGTGGCCCCGGTGACGCCGGCGGCCTTCAAGCGGCCGATGAAGGGGATGTTGATGGTCTTTCCCGCGCCGTCCTGCAGTTCGAAGCGGGTCAGGATGATGCCGCCCTTGTTGAGGTCGGCGTTGGTCATATAGGGCATGAAACGGCTCTGCCGCACATACTCCTGGAAATAGGTGGTGACCCAGGTCTGACGCTGGGAAGCGGTGGCGAGAACGACTTCGGCCATGGGGCCAGGTTCCTTTAAGAGCGGATCACCGACCGGAACGCCACGCCCTCGCCCACTTCGGGCTCGGGGGTGCGGTTGCCCATCGCCCCGTTGCCGGGAGCGGTGGCGAGGGATCGTGGCGGCGGCGGTGATGGATTTGCGGGGATGGCGGGGGCGGCTGTCTGGGCCGTGCGCCAGGCGAGGAAGGCGTCGAGATCGTCCGGCTTCACCGTTTCGAGCACCCGCTCGCGGTTGAACGCCTGCATGGCGGCCTCGTAGGGATCGTCCGATGAGCGCATCTGCTGGTTGAAGATCGGATCGGCGTCGCACCGGGCCGCGGCCCAGTCGTGGACCTTGGCCAAGGTCTCCGCCCCGTATTGCCGCTCCGCGAACTTGCGGGAGACCCGCAGGTTCTGAGCGTGGAGGGCGGCCTGCATGGCTTCGGGGCCGGGAGGGTCTCGCGGGGCCTGCGCCTCGCGAAGCGTCGCCAACTCCCGCTCCAGCTTCTGCCGTTTCTCCCGCTCATTCCGCATGGCCGAGATCGGCACATGGCCGGCCTCGGGCAAGGGCTTCGCGGGCTCGGGCGCCGGCTCGGGTTCCCCCGCCCCCGACTGGATCGGGGGGATCGGGGGTTCTGGCGCGGTAGGTTCTTCCGCCTGCTCGGGCTCGCCGGGCAGGAAACTCAGCGTGTCGTCCAATGTGATCATCCCTCGCCCATATCGCTGGCGGCGCGTATCGCCCGTGACCCCGGCGGCGGGATAAACTCCGGCCCGATGGACCTGATTTCCTATGTCTGCATCCTGGCCAGCGGCCGGAACGGCACGCTCCATGTCGGCGTGACCACGGATCTGTTACGGCGCGTCCATGAGCACCGGACCGGCGAGGTCCCGGGCTTCACCAGCCGATACGGCGTCACACGCCTGGTCTGGTACGAGGAACACACCTCGGTCGTCGAAGCGATCGCCCGCGAAAAGTCGCTCGAGCGTTGGCGCCGGGCCTGGAAGCTCGCCCTGATCGAAACCTGCAACCCCCAGTGGCTCGACCTCTGGGACGCCCTCCACGCCCCCACCCCGCCCCCGCTGCCCCCTCCCACCGTCATCCCGGCCGTGGGGAAGCGAAGCTGACCGCAGAGCCGGGGCCCGGGGGACTGGGCGCGCGTCTCGCGCCACGTGAGCCTTCGCCGAGCCTTCCGGGTCCTTAGCTCTCCGCTTCGCGTTGCTACGCTCCGGCCGGGATGACGGTGGGAGGGGAGGGTTGGTCGGCCATGGCCCCCTCGCCCGCCAGCGTCCGTTCGTGTTGCGCCTGGGCCTGGCCGGCCTCGAAGCCGGCGACCAGGTGATCGGCCCGCGTGGCGTTAGCATAGGTCACCGCGTCGATCAGCTTGGCGTCGCCCGTGGCCTTGTGCAGCCCGGCCTTGGCTTGCGTCTCGGCGATGGCCGCCGCGGCGTGGGCCTGGGCGACCTGGGTTTGCGCGGCCTGGGCCTGCCGCGCTTCCGCCGCCGCCTGCTTGATCTGGTCGAGCACCGCGCGCTTGTGCGGGATCGTCGAGAGCTGGACCGCCATGTTCAGCGGAAGTTGCTGCTGCCAGACGGGATTGCTCGCCACCAGGCGCATCAGCTCGGTGAACTGCTCCTGCGCGATCGTGCCCGTGTCCGCCTGGGTGTCGACCTCGATATCCACGTCCATCTCGGCCACGGCGTTCTCGTAGCCGAGGACGGCCTGCCCTCCGAAGCCTTGGCGTAGGAGGGGCTGGTTCAGCCCCACGAACCTCGGCGCGTCCTCGTCGTCGGTCACCCGGATGAACTGCGGGGCGCGCCAGAACTGCTTGGCCCTGGCCCAGCACTGGCGATAGACCCGCAGCTCCCAGTCCTCCAGGCCGCCGTAGAGGCTGCTGAGCTCCATCAGCCCGGACTGCTGCCGCGCCAGCAAGGCCCGCCCGCTGTCGCCCTCGTGGCCCCGGCCCAGCGCCGCGGGGCTCGGCCCCATGCGCTCCAGTTCGGCCTTGGCCTCCTGCAGCAGCTCAATATTGCCTACGAGCTGCGCCGTGTTGGGGGCCATCTGCCAGCCGACCGGCAGGACCCCGTCCGGCCGCGACGCCTCCTGGCGCACCTGGTCGGCGTCGGCGGCATGGGCCTGGGCGTCCATCGCCTGGGCCCTGGCGACGGTGAGCAAGTGCAGCGCCTTGCTCCGCCGCTTGTTGATCTCGTCCTGTAGGTCGATCATGTCGCGCACCGCGCCGTAGCGGGAATTGTCGCGCTTGACGTAGGCGCTCATCGCCTCGATCGGGAAATCCGGCCGGCCTTTGTGGTCGAGGTAGGGGCTCGGCCCGTACTCCAGCACGTCCGAGCCGGTGAAGACGCAGCGCCGGACCGCGCCGGCCTCGCCGTGATAGAGCTCCACCACCATCACCCGCCGGCCCTTGCGGTCGGCCCACATGGCGGCGGTGAAACGCCCCTCCGGCCGGTCCTGGTAGGACTCGTCCGGCTGGAACGCGCCGCCGGGGCCGGTCTCGACCGTGGCCTCGATCTGGACCGCCATGTGCGGATAGAGCGCGGCCAGGTCGTCGGCGTACATGTATTTGGCGATGCCCAGGTAGCGGGCGTCCTTGAAGTCGGCGCGGCGCGAGCGCGGGTCGGCGAAGAACTCCTCCCAGCGGATCTGGGTGATGGTGATCTGGGAATCCCCATCCACCCCGATCAGCGCCGCCATCGTGCCGGGCACCAGCATGTCGCGGAAACAGTCGCTCTTGAGCCGCTTGAACCGGTTGAAGTCGGCGATGTAGCGCAGCACGTCCGTGGCCGCGTCGGCGGCGTCGGTGTCGCCCGGCCCGCGCGGCCAGGCCCGAGGCTCGCTCCGGCCCCGCTCCGCCACCCCGACGATCCCGTTGATCGCCGGCTTGATCCGGTTGATCGTGATCGCCGGCTGGTTGCGGCCGGCGAGCTTGGCGAGGTCCGCGCGGGTGAACTGGTCGGTGTCGTAATAGTCGATCGCCGTCAGGCTCGCCGCCCGCGCCTCGGCGGTCAGGTCGCGGGCCTCGGTGAAGAAGCGCTTGAGGCGCGCGAGGTCGGGGGCGGCGGCGTCGACGGGCATGTCGCCTCCCAGATCGGCGCCGGCGGCGAAAAAGCGTGGGCTGAAGGGAAAGAGACGAGAGGTGTCCGTCCCGACACCGATCTCCACCTTGCATATTGCAACACAGATTGGGCCGGCCGTCAAGTCCCATTCGCCGGGGCCCTAAAAAAACTTCGCCGGCCCTGGAACCGCGGTGGAAAAGCCGCGTTTTGCCTTCGTATTCCCGCCCACTGTTTCGCCCCCCCGACTGAGGGCGGGAAACCCAGGCCCGGTCCGAACGAAAGTTCGGGCCGGGCCTTTCTCTTTCCGCTCCGGCTCGCGCGATGAACACCTCTCCCTTCGGGAGAAGTGTTTTTACCGCCCCGCCGTCAGCGCCGCGCAGTCGGCGTCCTTGGCCAGGCCACCGTTCACGAACGGCAGGATCGCGGCCAGCGGCGTCACCACCGCCGCCAGCAGGCCGCCGGCCAGAAGCTGCGGGGCCGCCTTTCCGACGTCGACGCCGAACTTCGGCGACACCAGCCGGCCCTTGACGGTGATCGGGGCGGAGATCCGCACCAGGCGGAATTTCTTGGGCTTGCCGTTCAGGCGCAAGTCCATGGTTTCGTCGCGCAGGTCGATCCGTCCCGCGCCCAGGGCCAAAACGACGCCGGTGTCCAGGACGATCCGCCGGGCCGTGAGCACGCCGTTCCGGGCGTCGAAGTCCGCCACGGCGCAACGCACCGGCGTCTCGCCCTTGTTCTTGCTGAGCAGCAGGAAGAGGCCCTTGGTGACGTCGATGCCCAGCAGCTCGGCCAGGGACTGGCGGATCTGGCCGCGAGGCATGACCACGCTCACCGCGCCGTTGGCGCTGGCCGCCGCCGCCCGCACCGAATCCCCCGTCCCGGTCAATTTGGCCCGCCCGAAGAGACCTCCCTCGAGGGCCGGCTTGGCGCCGCCGCGGCCGATCAGGTTTTCCAC
>JACDGF010000124.1 GCA_013815405.1 Caulobacteraceae bacterium
GCGCGGTCCCTGGGGATCGCGCTGGTGGACCTCGACGAGGCGGGCCGGATCGACCTGACCGTGGATGGCGCCGACGAGATCGGCCCTGGCTTGGCCCTGCTCAAGGGCGGCGGCGCGGCGCTTCTGCGCGAGAAGCTGGTGTGGAGCGCCTCGCGGCGCTGCGTCGTGATCGCCGATCAATCCAAGCGGTCGCCGAAGCTCGGCCGGTTTCCCCTGCCGATCGAAGTGGTCGCCTTCGGTCATGCGACGACGGCCGCCCGGATCGGACAAATCCTGCGGGAGCACGGCGTCGCGGTCTCGCCCGCGCTGCGCGGTGACGGTGGCGGACCGGTGCGCACCGACGGCGGCAATCTCATCTATGACGCGGCATGCCAGGCGATCGATGATCCGGCGGCCCTGGCGGCGGCCCTCAAGGGCGTCACCGGGGTGGTGGAGCACGGCCTGTTCCTGGATCTGGCCGAGCGGGCGCTGATCGGGACCGACGCCGGCGTCGTGACCCTCCTGCCCTGAAACGGAGCTTAGCGTTTGGCCCAATACGACTACGATCTCTTCGTCCTCGGCGCCGGCTCGGGGGGCGTGCGCGCCGCGCGCATGGCGGCGCTGAGTGGGGCGAGGGTCGCCATCGCCGAGGAGCACCGGGTCGGCGGGACCTGCGTGATCCGAGGCTGTATCCCAAAGAAATTCATGGTTTACGCCAGCGAGTTCTCCCAGGTGTTCAAGGCCGCCCGGGCCTACGGCTGGTCCTTGGGGGAGGCGACGTTCGACTGGAAACGCTTCCTCGAGGCCAAGGACATCGAGATCGCCCGCCTGTCGGGGGTTTATGTCACCAATCTTCGCAACGCCGGGGCCGACCTCGTCCACGCCCGGGCCGAACTCACCGACGCCCACACCGTCAGCCTGCCTGCCAAGGGCGAGAGCTTCACCGCCGAGAAGATCCTCATCGCCACCGGCGGCTGGCCCACCCTGCCCCTGGGCCTGCCCGGGATCGAACACGCCATCACCTCCAACGAAGCCTTCCACCTGGAGGCGCTGCCTGGGCGCATCCTGATCGCCGGCGGAGGCTATATCGCGGTGGAATTCGCCGGCATCTTCAACGGCCTGGGGGTGGAGACCACCCTGGTCTATCGCGGCGCCAACATCCTGCGCGGGTTCGACGACGACGTGAGGGCGCACATCACCGGCGAGCTCGAGCGGCGGGGAATCAAGGTCATCCTCGGTGGCGAGCACACTTCGCTCGAAAAGACGGGGACGGGGATCGTGAGCCGGCTGGCCGACGGCCCCGAGGTCGAGAGCGATGTCGTCATGTTCGCCACCGGCCGGGCGCCCAATACCAAGGGCGTCGGGCTGGAAGCCGCCGGGGTCGCGGTCGGCGAACGCGGCGCGGTGGTGGTCGACGATTATTCCAGGACCAATGTCGCCAACATCTGGGCGGTGGGCGACGTCACCGACCGGATCAACCTCACCCCCGTGGCGATCCGCGAGGGCTCGGCCTTCGCCGAGACCGAGTTCGGCGGTCGGCCCACCCGGTTCGACCACCGGGACGTGGCCAGCGCGGTCTTTTCCCAGCCGCCGATCGGGTCGGTGGGCCTGAGCGAAGCGGCGGCCCGGCATGGGGGAAGCAAGATCGACGTCTATCGCTCGGTGTTCCGCCCGATGAAATCGACCTTCTACGGAGGCGAGGAGCGCATGCTGGTCAAGCTGGTGGTCGACCAGGAGACCGGCCGGGTGCTCGGCTGCCACATCGTCGGCCCCGACGCGCCTGAGATGATCCAGATGGCCGCCATCGCGGTGCGGGCCGGGATCACCAAGGCCCAGTGGGACGAGACCTGCGCCGTCCACCCGACCGCGGCGGAGGAACTGGTGACGATGCGCGAACCCTCCGCCCCGAGGGGTTTGGCGATGGCGGGGAGCGGCGCCTAGCCGTTGAGGGTCTGGTACATGGCCATGGAGGTCAGCATCGGCAGGGAGAGCAGGACGTTGGTGCGGGAGGCCAGCATGGCGATCCGGCCCGCCTTGGCCTTGGCGTCGGCGTCGGCCTCCTTCAGGCCCAGGGCGATCTTCTGGTTGGGCCAGATCACGCCCCAGACGTTCAGGAACATGATCAGGGCCAGATAGATGCCGATGCCCATCAGGGTGAAGCCGCGATCACCGGGCTGATAGCCGCCAGCGAACCCGAAGGTGAACACCTCGGCGGCATAGTCCTTGCCGTTGAGCGACGCCAGACCGATCCCGGCCAGCACGGTGAACAGCGCCGCCCAGCGGAACCAGAACAGCGCCTCCGGAGCGATATACTTTGAAACAGCTGGTTTCAGCTCGGCGGGGATCTCCGGCATTTTGCGGATCTGGACGAAGTTGAAATAGTACAGCAGGCCGATCCATAGGATGCCGAAGAAGACGTGCATCCAACGGAACACGGCTCGCCAAAAGAGGCCGTCGACAGCGCCGTGGACCTTGGCGAACGCCCCGATCATGATCAGCGCCAACACGAAGCTGAGGATCAGGGTGTTGCGGAGGTTGGAGAGCAACGCGGCCATTGAACTACCCCTTTTAGGCGAATCCCGCCTCGGCGCAGGCATAGCGCCTTTCGCCCGGCGCGAAAAGAACGAGGCGGGCGCGGCGTTCAAACCGCGATCAGGGCGGTGGCGAAACGGCGGCCCTCGGAGACGAGGACGTTGTGGGTGTGGGCGGCGGCGTCGCTGGCCATGAACTCCAGGCCCAGGCCCGCCGCCCGTAAGGCCTCGCGCACCGCCCGGGGCGGCAAGGTCTGATCCCGGCCGGTCCCCAGCAGGACGAACTCCGACACCGCCTGGCCGGCGGCGATGATCTCGGCGAAGTCCTCGATCCCGAGCGTCTCGACGCCTCGCGCCGGCCAGTCCCGGGGCGCGTCGTCGAGGATCAGCAGCGAGCCGGGCCGCCAGGCGCCGGAAACGCGAAACCCTCCGCCGCCGAAGGTCTCGATGGAGGGCGGCTGGCGCACCGCGGCGGTCAGGGCCGGGCGGGCTGTGGGGCGATCGGCGTGGCCGCCTCGTCGGTCTTCTTGGCGCCCCACAAGAGGATGATGGGAGAGGCGACATAGATCGACGAATAGGTGCCGATCACGATGCCGAACAGCAGCACGATGGAGAGCGGCCGCAGGGACTCGCCGCCGAAGACCGCCAGGCCCGAGAGGGCCAGCAGGGCGGTGACGCCGGTGATGACGGTGCGCGAAAGCGTTTCGTTCACCGACAGGTCGATGAGCTCGCGCAGCGGCATGCGTTTGTATTTGCGCCGGTTCTCCCGCAGCCGGTCGAACACCACCACGGTGTCGTTCATCGAATAGCCGATGATGGTGAGGAGGGCGGCGATCAGGTTGAGGCTGAACTCGAGGCGCAGGAGGATGATCAGGCCGAAGGACAGGATGACGTCGTGGAACAGCGCTACCACGGCCCCCAGGCCGAACTGGAGCTCGAAGCGGAACCAGATGTACAGGAGCATCAGGCCGATGGCGGCGAGCAGGGCGCCGGCGCCTTTCAGTTTGAGCTCGTTGGAGACCTTGGCCCCGACCACATCGGTGCGCGAGTAGCGCACTTGGCCCAGCGCCTGGGTCACCGCCACCTTCACGCGGGTGACGACGTCGGCGGGCGACGCGCCGGCCGGGGTCTGAAAGCGCACGATGGCGTCGTTGGGGGCGCCGAAGGTCTGAACCTGGACGTCACCCAGGCGCAGGCCGTTGAGGGCGCCCCTGACTTTGGCCAGGTCGACAGGCTTGGCGCCGGTGTTGAGCTCCAGCACCGTCCCGCCCTTGAAGTCGATCCCCATGTTGAGACCCGGGTAGAAGAAACCGACCCCGGTGGCGATCACCGCGATCACCGACAGGGCGGCGGCCAGACGCGCGAAGGCCACGAAGTGGAAGTTGGTCTTGTGGGGCAGGAACTTGATCAGGGGCCACATCGGGGCGAATTCCTAGATGATCGGCAGCTTTTTGGGCCGGAAGGCGCGGAACCACCAGCCGATCAGCACCTGGGTGATCAGGACCGCGGTGAAGACCGAGGTGATCACCCCGATGAACAGGGTCCAGGCGAACCCCTTCACCGGCCCCGAGCCGAACTGGAACATGATGATCGCCGCCACCAGGGTGGTGACGTTGGCGTCGATGATGGTGGTCAGCGCCCGGGTGAAGCCCGCGTCGGCCGCGCTCATCGGCGGGCGCCCGCCGCGCACCTCGTCGCGCATGCGCTCATAAATGAGCACATTGGCGTCCACCGCCACGGCCAGTGTCAGCACCAGGCCGGCGATCCCCGGCAGGGTCAGGGTGGCTTGGGTGACGCTCATGGCGCCGACGATCATCAGGCCGTTGACCACCAGGGCGGCGGCCGCGAAACCCCCGAACAGGCCATAGGCCAGGATGATGAAGACGAAGATCAGGGCCGCGCCCAGCAAGGTCGAGATCTGCCCGGCCTTGACCGCGTCGGCCCCCAGCTCCGCCCCCACGGTCCGCTGTTCCTCGACCTTCAGCGGGGCGGGCAGGGCGCCCGATTTCAGCAGCAGCGCCAGGTCGTGGGCCGATTCCTCGGTGAAGCTGCCGGTGATGATGCCGCTGCCGCCGGTGATCGCCGAGCGGATGTTCGGGGCGGAGATGATCCGCTTGTCCAGAACGATGGAGAAGGGCTTGCCGATGTTCTGGCTGGTCACCTCGGCGAAGCGGCGGGTGCCCTGGCCGTTGAAGTTGAAGGCTACCGCCGGGGCGTTGTTCTCGTCGTGGCTGCCGCTGGCGGCGGTGAGCATCTCTCCGGTGACCACGGCGCGCTTCTTGACCACATAGGACGGGGCAAAGCGGTCGTCGCTGGGCAGGACCTCGTCGTCGGGGGGGATGCGGCCGGCCGCCATGTCCTCCGGCGGAACGGCGACATCGACCATCTGGAAGGTCAGCTTGGCGGTCTTGCCGATCACCGCCTTCAGCTTTTCCGGGTCGCTCTCGCCGGGGGCCTCGACGACGATCCGCGCCGTTCCCTGGCGGGTGATGGTGGGATCCTTGGTCCCCAGGGCGTCGATCCGCTTGCGGATGATCTCGATCGACCGGGTCACCGCGTCGGCGGCGGCGGCGTCGGAAGCCTGGGCGACGAAGGTGACCGCGATGTGCTGGTCCGGCCGCGTCTGGACGGTGACGTCGCGACCCCCGGTGAGCAGGCGCTCGCCCAGGGAGTCGTTGAGGAGCTTGAAGGCGGCGGCGGCCTGGCCGGGATCGGTGATGCGCACCCCGACCGTGTCGCCGGCCACGCCCAGGTCGGTGAACTCGATCTGCTCGGCGCGCAGCTTGGTGCGGACGTCCTCGGTGAGGTTGGTCAGCCGCTCCTTCCTCAAGGCCGCGGTGTCCACCTCCAGCAGAAGATAGGAGCCGCCCTGGAGATCGAGCCCGAGGTTCAGGCGCTGCTGCGGGGCCCAGGCCGGCAGAACGCCGGATGGAACCAGGTTGGGCAGGGTGAAGATCAGGCCGAACGCCAGGGACAGCGCGACCAGGGCGATCTTCCAGCGCGTAAGGGCGAGCATGGGCTTTTAAAGGCGCCGCCGCGGAGAGAGGTCTTAGGCCTTGGCGTCGTTGGCGGGGGCCGGCTCGCCCCGCGCGCGGACCTCGGCGATCATCGCCTTGACCACCTTGACGGTGACGTTCTGAGCGATCTCCACCCCGATCTCGGCGTCCTCCACCCGCACCACCTTGCCGATCATGCCGCTGGACATCACCACGGTGTCGCCGCGCTTGATCGCGCCCACCCGGGCGGCGTGCTCGCGGGCGCGGCGCTGCTGGGGGCGGATCATCATGAAATAGAACAGCACGGCGATGGCGATCAGGGGGAGGAACTGTCCCGGGCCGCTCAGGAATCCCTGCAGGCCATCGGCCGGCGCGGTGGCGACGGCCAAAACGAGGGCGGACGTGGCGATCACTGGGGTCTCCGGAATTGGCGGCGCGGCGGCCCTGCGGGGCCTCGCTCAAAAGTCGCGGGAAGCTATGCGCCCCGGCGCTCATTTGCAATGCGGGCGCCGAAGGCGGCTGGTCGCCGACGGCGCCCTATCTGGGTAAAAGCAGCATCGGGTCGACCGGTTTGGCCTTGTCCACCGGGGTCGGCGCGAACCGGATCTCGAAATGCAGCTGGGGCTCGGTGACCCCCCCGGTCTGCCCCACCTGCCCCAGTTCCTGGCCCTGGGTGACAGTCTGGCGCATCTGCACGCTCACCTTGTCCAGGTGGGCGTAGGCGGTGACCCAGCCGTCGGCGTGTTTGACCAGCACGAGGTTGCCGAACCCCGGCACCTGGTCGCCGGCATAGACAACCTCGCCCGCCGCCGCGGCGCGGACCAGGCTTCCCTGCGGCGACCTGACATCGACGCCGTCGTTGCGCCGGCCGATCCCCTTGACCCCGAAGGGCGAGATGATCTCGCCGCGGACCGGCCAGATGAACCGCCCCCGGCCGGCGCCCACGGCGGCGGCCGAGGCGACGGCGGGCGCCGTCTCCGGGCTTCGGGGCGCGGGATAGGCGGACCCATAGGCCGGAGCTGGGCGCGGGAATGTCGGGGCGGGCCGGGGGTAGGC
>JACDGF010000125.1 GCA_013815405.1 Caulobacteraceae bacterium
CCCCTCTTGGGGGAGGGGGACCCCGAAGGGGTGGAAGGGGCCGGGGCCACGCGCGATCATGCGGGATCGCCAGACACCCCCGCCATCGTTCAACCCACCTTCCGCGACGCCGTCGGACTGTGGCTCAAAATCGGCCTGATCTCCTTCGGAGGGCCCGCCGGCCAGATCGCCATATTGCACGAGGAACTGGTCGATCGGCGCCGATGGGTCGACGAGCGCGCCTTCCTCACCGCGCTCAACTTCTGCATGCTGCTGCCGGGCCCCGAGGCCCAGCAGCTGGCGACCTACCTGGGGCTGAAGCTGCATGGCCTGCGTGGCGCCCTCGCCGCCGGCGTGCTCTTCGTGCTTCCGGGCGCCGGGGTCCTCTTCGCGCTCGCCTGGCTCGCCGCCGCCCAAGGCTCCTGGCCGCCGCTGCGGGCGGCTTTCACCGGCATGCTTCCCATCGTCGTCGCCCTGGTCGGCCACGCGGTGTGGCGGATCGGCGCCCGGACCTTGAAGACCCCGACCGCCTGGGCCCTGGCGATCGGCGCCTTCGCCGGCCTGGGCTTCCTGGGGATCGCCTTCCCGTGGATCATCGGGGCGGCCCTCGTCATTGGCCTGCTCGCCGATCGGCTGGGCTTGCCCATCGCGCCGCCCGGTCACCCCGTCGCCGCCTCCGGCGAGGCGCCGAGTCCTGGCGGATGGCGCCTGGCCAGGCGGTTCGCTCTCTATTCCCTCGTCTTCGCCCTGCTATGGGCCGCGCCCGTCGGGCTGGTTCTCGCCGCGGCGGGCCCAAGGCCCTTCGCCGACGTCGCCGTCTTCTTCACCCAGGCGGCCTTCGTCACCTTTGGCGGCGCCTACGCCGTTCTTCCCTTCGTCGCCCAGGGCGCGGTCGCCCACTACGGCTGGCTGTCGCGCCCGGAGATGGTCCATGGCCTGGCCCTGGCCGAGACCACCCCCGGCCCGCTGATCCTGGTCACCCAATATGTCGGCTTCTTCGCCGGCTGGAACGCCGCGGCGGCCGACCATGCCGGAGGCCTTTCGCCCCTGGCCGCCGGCGCCCTGGCCGCCGCGCTCACCACTTGGGTGACCTTCCTGCCCTGTTTCTACTTCGTGCTGGTCGGCGCGCCGGTGGTCGACCGCCTGGCGCGCGATCGCCGGGCCCACGCGGCCCTCTCCGGCGTGACCGCCGCCGTGGTCGGGGTGATCGCCACCTTGGGCGTGACCATCGCCCGCGAGGCGTTCTTCCGGTCGGGGCGGGTGGACCCGATCGCCGTCGTCGTCGCAATCGCGGCCTTCGTGGCGGCTTGGCGCTTCAAGGTTGGGCCCCTGTGGCTGGTCGGCGCCGGGGCGGCGTATGGAATTGCCCGATCCTTCCTGCTGCAATGAAGGTGGCCGTCCCTTCCGCCCTTCCCCGCGAAAGCGGGGATCCAGGTGTTTTGTCGGAGAGCGCTCGGGACTTCATAAAAAGCCTGGATCCCTGCATTCGCGGGGAAATCGGATGAAACCCTTTCGTTGGCGCCCTTCAATACGCGAACGTCTCGAACACCCGCGACGCATCCCCCTCCCAGGCACCGTGATAGAGCTCCAGCAGCCGCTCCGCCGCCGTGACGCCGGTTTCGGCGATCTCTTCGAGTTCGGCCAGATAGTTGGTCTCGTCGACCATGCCGGCGGAGAGGCGGTCGCGCCGCTTCAGGCCCTGGTGGGCGATGGCCAGCATGTCGGCGGCGACGTCCTTGACGGGCCGGCCGGCGACCGTGGCTTTGAGCCCCAGCCGGGCGGCGTCGCCGCGCAGGCGGGCGCGGTCCTCGCGGGTCCAGCCCTTGCAGAGGTCCCACGCCGCCGCCTGGGCCGCCGGGTCGTAGAGGATGCCCGCCCACAGGGCCGGCAGGCCGCACAGCCGGCTCCACGGGCCGGCGTCGGCCCCGCGCATCTCCAGGTACTGCTTGAGGCGCACCTCGGGGAAGATGGTGCTGGTGTGGTCGACCCAATCCTTGATCGTCGCGCGCTCGCCGGGCGCCTCGGTCAGGGACCCGTCGATGAAATCGCGAAACGAGCGGCCGGCGACGTCGATGTAGCGGCCCTCGCGCTTGATGAAATACATCGGCACGTCCAGGGCGTAGCGGGCGTAGGCCTCGAAGCCGAAGCCGTCCTCGAAGACGAAGTTCAGCATGCCGGTGCGGTCCGGGTCGGTGTCGGTCCACACGTTGGCCCGGGCCGAGAGGAAGCCGTTCGGCTTTCCTTCGGTGAACGGCGAGTTGGCGAAGAGGGCCGTGGCGATCGGCTGCAGGGCCAGGCTGACGCGGAACTTGGCCACCATGTCCGCCTCGTCGGCGAAGTCGAGATTGGCCTGTACGGTGCAGGTGCGGAACATCATATCGAGGCCCTGGCCCCCGACCTTGGGCATGTAGTCGCGCATGATCTTGTAGCGGCCCTTGGGCATGATCGGGATCTCGTCCCGCCGCCAGAGCGGGGTGAAGCCCAGGCCGAGGAATCCCAGGCCCAGCTCGCCGGCGACGGCTTTCACCTCCTCCAGGTGCTGGCCGGTCTCCTCGCAGATGTCGTGCATGGTCCGAAGCGGGGCGCCGGATAGCTCGAACTGCCCGCCGGGCTCCAGGCTGACGTTGGCCAGGCCGCGGGAAAGGCCGATCAGGGTCTCGCCCCGCGAGGCGTTCTCTTCGAAGACGCCCGCCCAGCCGAACCGCGTCAGGCCTTCGAGCAGGGCGCGGATGCCGGCCTCGCCCTCGTAGGGCACGGGGGAATGGTCGAGGGTGCGGAAGACGAATTTCTCATGTTCGGCCCCGACACGGAAATCCTCGGGCGCCTTGCCCCCTTGGGCGAACCAAGCGGTCAGGTCGGCCAGGCTCAGGGGCCGGTCGTCGCCAGGCGTCTGCGCCATCTTACCGCCCCCCGAGGCGTCCTCTCGACGCCGCTGCCTCGCACGTCAATTGGGCGCCTCGCGGCGCAAGCTCAAGCCCCCCGCCAGTCGCCCAGCATGGCCTGCCACAGGCCCAGGGCGCAGATGGCGGCGGTGTCGGCCCTCAGGATGCGCGGGCCGAGGGAGACCGGCAGGGCGCCGGGGAGTCCGCGAACCAGCGCCCGCTCCCGCGGCGAGAAGCCCCCTTCGGGCCCGATCAGGATCGACCAGGACTGGCCGGATGCTTCGCCAAGAGCGGTGAGGACCGGCGCGGCCCCGCCCGCCTCGTCGCAGAACATCAGCCGCCGCTCCCCCGTCCAGGCCCCGACGAGGCGGTCGAGTCTTTCAGGGTCGTGGATGCACGGGACGTCGAGCCGGCCGGTCTGCTCGGCCGCCTCGACCGCGATCGCGGTCAGTCGCGCCGGGTTGGCGCGTGGGACGTTGGAGCGTTCGGTGACCACCGGCCTGACGCGGCGCGCGCCAAGCTCCGCCGCCTTTTCGATGATGGTTTCCAGGCGGGGGCGCTTGACCAGGGCGACGATGAGATCGAGGTCGGGGCCGGCCGATTGGGCGCGGGTGCGCGCCTCGATCCGGAGGCGGCGCCCGCGTTTGCCGACCTCCGCCAGCCGCGCCCGCCACTCGCCGTCGCGGCCGTTGAACACCCGCAGTTCATCGTCGAGGCCCAGGCGCATCACCGTGGTGAGATAGTGGGCCTGGTCGGCGCTCGGGACGACCTCGCCGCCGGCCTTCAGATCGCCCGGAACGAAAAGACGGATCACCTTGCGCTCCGGATCGGCTAGGCTGGCGCCCATGACCAAGACAAAGAACTATCAGGACGAACTGCGCGACCTTCAGATCGGCCTCGTGCGCTATCAGACCTGGGCGATCAAGACCGGCGCCAAGGCCCTGGTGATCTTCGAGGGCCGCGACGGGGCCGGCAAGGACGGCACGATCGCCCGCATCACCGAGCACCTGGCGCCCAGGAACACCCGGGTCGTCTCCCTGCCCAAGCCCTCCGACCGCGAGCGCTCGCAATGGTATTTCCAGCGCTATGTCGGCCACCTCCCCTCGGCCTCTGAAATCGTGCTCTTCAACCGCTCCTGGTACAATCGCGCCGGGGTCGAGCCGGTGATGGGATATTGCACGGCGCTGGAGACCGAGGAGTTCCTGCGCGACGCCCCGGCCCTGGAGCGCATGCTGCAGGAGGCCGGCATCCGGCTGGTGAAGCTGTGGCTCGACATCTCCAAGAAGGAGCAGGCCGCCAGACTGCGCGCGCGCCGTGACGATCCGCTCAAGACGCTGAAGGTGAGCGATCTGGACGGCGTCGCCCAGAAGAAGTGGAAGGACTATTCGGCCGCGCGCGACGAAATGCTCTCCCGCACCCACACCGCCATCGCGCCGTGGACCTGCGTGCGGGCCGATCACAAGAAGCCCGCGCGCCTCGCCGTCATCCGCCATCTCCTGCAGACCCTGGCGCCGGCGGAGGTCACGGCGGGCCTCGATCCGCCCGATCCGAAGATCCTGTTCGGCTTCGACCAGAGCGCGCTTCGCGACGGCCGGCTGGCCAGCTAAGGGGCAAGACCATGGACTATGTTCGACTAGGAACGACCGGCCTCAAGGTCTCGCGCCTGTGCCTGGGGTGCATGACCTATGGCAGTTCGACGTGGCGCCCCTGGGTGCTCGACGAAGAGGCCAGCCTGCCGTTCTTCAAGGGCGCCCTGGAAAAGGGGATCAACTTCTTCGACACCGCCGACATGTATTCGGTGGGCGAGAGCGAGCGGGTCACCGGCAAGGCGTTGAAGCAATACGCCCGGCGCGACGAGGTCGTGATCGCGACCAAGGTCTACAGCCCGATGGGCGAGGGGCCCAACGACCGGGGCCTGTCGCGCAAGCACATCTTCGACGCCATCGACGCCAGCCTGGAGCGGCTGGGGGTCGACCACGTCGACCTCTACCAGATCCACCGCTTCGATCCCGAAACTCCGATCGAGGAGACCCTGGAGGCGCTCGACGACGTCGTGCGCGCCGGCAAGGCCCGCTACATCGGCGCCTCCTCGATGTACGCTTGGCAGTTCATGAAGATGCTTTCCGTCTCCCGCGCCCGGGGCTGGGCCGCGTTCGTCTCCATGCAGCCGCAGTACAACCTGGTCTATCGCGAGGAGGAGCGGGAGATGCTGGGCCTCTGCCGCGACCAGGGCGTCGGGGTCATTCCCTGGTCCCCCCTGGCGCGCGGCTTCCTGGCCGGGGGCCGGGCCAAGGCCGGCGAGGGCGACACCGAGCGCGCCCGCTCCGACGAATTCGCCCCGCGCCTCTACTACCGCGAGCCCGACTTCGCCGTGGTCGAGGCGGTGGAGGCGGTCGCCAAGGCGCGGGGCGTCTCCAACATGCAGGTCGCCCTGGCCTGGGTCCTGAAGAACCCCGCCGTCACCGCGCCCATCATCGGCGCCTCCAAGGCCCACCACCTGGATGACGCGATCGCGGCCTTGTCGCTCACCCTCACCGCCGACGAGGTCAAGGCGCTGGAAAAGCCGTACAAGCCCAAGCCGATCCTGGATCACCTCTAACCGGCGTGACGCGGGTCTCGCTCTCGGCCGGCCAAGCCCGCCGGATCGCCGTCGCCGCCCAGGGCCTCGCCGATGGGCGCCCGGCCCGCGCGCCCACCGCTCTCCATCTGCGCCGGATGATCGGGCGTCTCGGGGCGGTCCAGATCGATTCGGTCAATGTGCTGGCCCGCGCGCACTATCTGCCGGCGTTCTCGCGTCTCGGCCCCTATCCGCGCGAGATGCTGGAGCGCGAGGCCTGGGGGCGGAAGCCGTCGCTGTTCGAATACTGGGGGCACGAGGCCTCCCTGATGCCGCTGGCGCTCCAGCCCCTGTTCCGCTGGCGCATGGCGCGGGCGCGGGCGGGCGAGACCTGGGGCGGGCTGGCGCGGTTCGGCGCCGAGCGCCGGGACTACATCGACGCCGTGCTGGCGCGGATCGAGCGGGAGGGCCCTCTCACCGGCGGCGATTTCGCCGAGGGCCCGCGCGCGGCCGGCTGGTGGAACTGGAGCGACGGCAAACGGGCGCTGGAATGGCTGTTCTGGGCCGGCTTGATCACCACCAAGACCCGGCGCGGTTTCGAGCGCGTCTATGACCTCACCGGACGCGTCCTGCCCCGCGCCGTCATCCTCGCGCCGACGCCGACCGAAGCGGACGCCCAACGCTCCCTCCTGACCATCGCCGCCGCCGCCCTGGGCGTGGCGACGGCAGGCGACCTACGCGACTATTTCCGCATGCCGGTGGCCCAGACGCGGGCGCGGATCGCCGAATTGGTCGAGGCGGGCGATCTCACCCCCGCGACCGTCCAGGGCTGGCGCCAGGGCGCCTACCTCGCGCCAAGCTCCCGCGTCCCGCGCCGCTCCCGCGCCGCCGCCCTGCTTTCGCCGTTCGACAATCTGATCTGGCGCCGCGAACGCGCCGAGCGGTTGTTCGGCGCGCGCATCCGCCTGGAGATCTACACCCCCGCCCACAAGCGCGAGCATGGCTACTACGTCCTGCCCTTCCTCCAGGGCGACGCGATCACCGCCCGCGTGGACCTCAAGACCGATCGGGCGGCGGGGGTGCTGCGGGTCCAGTCCGCCCATCTCGAACC
>JACDGF010000126.1 GCA_013815405.1 Caulobacteraceae bacterium
GCCCAGGCCCGGGTCGTCGTCGTCGCCGCCCCAGGCGACGGCCGGCCGGCCATGGCGGATGAGATAGACGCGCGCCATCGTCGGTTCCGTGAAACGCGTATATTCGCGATCTTCGCCCCATTCTAAGGGGGCCGCGCCTCGGCGCAAAGCGCCCTCGGCGGACCGCCCGCGGCCTTAAGGCCGACGTCGCCCGATTTTCGGCCGTCCCGGCGCGATCCGGCGGTTGACAGCGCGCCGTTCCGACACACTCTAGCGGGCGGGCGGCCGGCGATTCTCGAGCGTCGCGCCAGGCGCGAGCCCCACCTGTCAGTTTGGAGCCCATGAAAAAGATCGAGGCGATCATCAAGCCGTTCAAGCTCGACGACGTGAAGGAGGCCCTGCAGGAACTTGGCATCCAGGGCATGACCGTCCTCGAAGCCAAGGGGTTCGGGCGGCAGAAAGGGCAGACCGAACTCTATCGCGGAGCCGAGTACGTCGTCGACTTCCTGCCCAAGATCAAGGTCGAGGTGGTCGTCGGCGACGGCCAGCTCGCCGCCGCCGTGGAGGCCATCCAGCGGACGGCGCGCACCGGGCGAATCGGCGACGGAAAGATCTTCGTCACCGACGTCATCGAAGCCGTCCGCATCCGCACCGGCGAGACCGGCGCGAGCGCCGTGTAGAAACGGCCCCTTCAAGAAAGGCCCTCAACCCTCAAGCAGGACGGTCAGCGGCATGAGCACACCCAAGGACATTCGCGATCAGATCAAGGAAAAGGAGGTCGAATTCGTCGATGTCCGCTTCACCGACATGCGCGGCCAGATGCAGCACGTGACCTTAGACGTCTCCATGGTCGACGACGATTTCCTAACCGACGGGACGATGTTCGACGGCTCTTCGATCGCCGGCTGGAAGGCGATCAACGAGTCGGACATGAAGCTGCGCCCGGACCTGGCCAGCGCCGCCATCGACCCCTTCTACCAGCAGCCGACCCTGGCGCTGTTCTGCGACGTGCTGAACCCCGACACCAACGAGCCCTACAATCGCGACCCCCGTTCCATCGCCCGCAAGGCGCTCACCTATGTCAAGGCCTCCGGGGTCGGCGACACGGTCTATTTCGGGCCGGAGGCGGAGTTCTTCATCTTCGACGACGTGCGCTGGTCCACCCAGGCCCACGACACCGGCTACGCCTTCGACTCGATCGAGCTGCCGGCCAACACCGGCAAGGTTTATGCCGAAGGCAACATGGGCCATCGGCCCGGGCCCAAGGGCGGTTATTTCCCGGTCGGCCCGATCGATTCGGCCCAGGATCTGCGCGGCGAGATGCTGGCGGTGATGGGCGAGCTTGGAATGCAGCCGGAAAAGCACCACCACGAGGTGGCGCCGGCGCAGCACGAGCTTGGACTGAAGTTCTCAGACCTGCTGACCATGGCCGACCGGCTGCAGCTCTATAAGTATGTGATCCACAATGTGGCGGCCGCCTACGGCAAGACCGCCACCTTCATGGCCAAGCCGATGTTCGGCGACAACGGCTCGGGCATGCACGTCCACCAGTCGATCTGGAACAAGGGCAAGCCTCTCTTCGCCGGTGACAAATACGCCGGCCTTTCGGAGACCTGCCTCCACTACATCGGCGGCGTCATTCGACACGCCCGGGCGATCAACGCCTTTTCCAACTCCACCACCAATTCCTACAAGCGCCTGGTGCCCGGCTACGAGGCGCCGGTGAAGCTGGCCTATTCGGCCCGCAACCGCTCCGCCTCGATCCGCATCCCCCATGTCGAAAGCCCCAAGGGCAAGCGGATCGAGGTGCGGTTCCCCGACCCCATGGGCAATCCCTACCTCACCTTCGTCGCCCTGCTGATGGCCGGCCTCGACGGGATCGAGAACCGGATCCATCCCGGCCAGCCGATGGACAAGAACCTCTACGACCTGCCCCCCCGGGAGCAGAAGAAGGTGCCGGAAGTCTGCGGCTCCCTGCGCGAGGCCCTCGGCCACCTCGACAAGGACCGCGCCTTTCTGAAGAAGGGCGGGGTGATGGACGACGACTTCATCGACGCCTACATCGAACTGAAGATGGAGGAGGTCATGCGCCTCCAGCTCCACCCCCATCCGGTCGAATTCGACATGTATTTCAAGTGTTGAGGGTCGAACCGTCTCGCGGCGTGACCCTCTGGCGGATCAAAGCCTTTTGGGCCAACGCCGTCGGCCATGCAGGACGCCCAGAATCTCAATGATTTCTCCACGCACCCTGTAGGGAATGACGAAGGGAGTCCTTGGAACGACAAGTTCCCGCGTCCCCGTCAGACGTCCGGGCCGCCCGCTTGCCGGGAAGCGCGGCAGTCCGTGGGTAGCGGCCAGGATGAGCGCCGTCTGTCGTCGGGCGGCGGCTTGGCTGTCCTGAGCGATGTAGAGTTGCAGCGCGCCCAGGTCGCGCACGGCCCGCCTCGACCATCTCAGTCGCATGTGGGCATAGGGAGTTCCTCATCCGACCCCCACGACCGAACCCAGGCCACGACCTCCTCGTGGTCGATCAGGCGTCCCTCGTCGGCGTCACGGACGCCTTCGGCGATGGCGGCCAGTTGCCACTCCTGGGCCTCCACGAAATCCCTCACCGCCTGTTCGATCGCCCAGGATTTCGGGCGATCCAAGGCGAGAGCCACCGCCGTCACGCGATCGTTGAGAGCGGACTCCATTCGGACACTTACGGAGGTGGTCTTGGCCATGCCGACGGTCCTCGATCTGCGGTGCTACAGTGTCATACACCGTATCACGATCTGGCCCGGTCGTGTAGACTTTTGAACGAGCAGACTTTGGGTAGGCGCCGCAATGAGCCTACGCCGGCTCCATCGCCTTGGCCCGATCCGCCACGCTGGCGACGTAGGCGCGCCGGGCGTCGAACTGCCGGGCGATGTCCTCGTCGGAGTCCTGGAGGGCCTGAACGTCGACGTCGGCCAAGCCGATGATGCCCATCTCGGTGTAGCCCTCGCGGATCGTATCGCCCCACAGGCCGATGTCCTTCACGATCGGCACGATGCGGGTGAAGAGGGCCGAGCGGAACTGCTGCATATAGCCCGAATCGTACATGTGCGCGGCGCAGGCCGCCGGGTCGAGGCCCAGGGTGCGCCACACCTCGACCGCGTCGAAACGGTCGCGCATGAGGTAACAGGCCTCCAGCAGAAATTCCTCGCGCTCGTCGCGCTCGGCCTGGCTGAGATGCGGATAGTAGTCGCGCAGGGCCAGGCGCCCGAAGGCGACGTGGCGGGATTCGTCCTGCATGACATAGGCGTTGACGGCCGCCGCCAGCGGGTTCTGGGCGTTGTCGCGCACCTGCTGGAAGGCGGCCAAAGCCAGGCCCTCGATCACCACCTGCATGCCCAGATAGGTCATGTCCCAGCGGCTGTCGCGCAGCACCTGGTCGATCAGTTCCTGGAGAGGCGCGGTGATCGGATAGGCGACGCCGAACTTGCGCAGCAGGCGGTTGTAGGCCTCGACGTGGCGCGCCTCGTCGATCACCTGGGTCGAGGCGTAGAACTTGGAGTCCATGTCGGGGACCTGGGTGACGATCTTGGCGGCGCAGATCAGCGCGCCCTGTTCACCCTGCATGAACTGGCTGAGGTTCCAGGCCTGGAAATGCTTGCGCACCCGCGCCTTATCGCGGCGCGACATCGCCTCGTACTGGGCCATGCCCGAGATCGGCAGCATAGCCTCCGGCAGTTGCTGGGGATTGTCCTCATCGAGGTCCTGGGACCAGTCGATGCGCGTTTCGGCGTTCCACTGCATCTCCACGCCCTTGCGATAGAGGCCCATCATCGCCGCCCGACCGTCGTCGTAATCCCAGTTGAAGCGCGCGTCGAAATTCTGCGGCACGGCCCAGGTGGCGGCGCCCGGATCGATCACATAGTTGTCGCGGAACGGCATCGTGGTTCTCCTCTAAGGTTCCGCCGCTCAGGCGTGGATCCTCACCGGCAGGTGCTCATAGCCCTTCACGAAGCTGGAGAGCACCCGCTTGGGCTCGCCGACCACCTCGATCCGCTCCCAGCGCTTGAGAATCTCTTCCCAGACGATCTTCAGCTGCATCTCGGCCAAGCGGTTGCCGACGCAGCGGTGGATGCCGAAGCCGAAGGAGAGGTGCTGGCGGGGGCGCGGCCGGTCGATGATGAAGGCGTTGGGGTTCTCGATCGCCGCCTCGTCGCGGTTGCCCGAGACGTACCACATCACCACCTTGTCGCCCGCTCGGATCGTCTTGCCGCCGAGCTGATGGTCGGCCAGCGCGATGCGGCGCATGTGGGCGAGCGGCGTCTGCCAGCGGATGATCTCGGGAACCATGCTGGTGATCAGGGACCGATCCTCCCGCAGCTTGCGGTACTGGTCGGGAAATTTGTTGAGCGCCAGAACCCCGCCGCTGATCGAATTGCGGGTGGTGTCGTTGCCGCCGACGATGAGCAGGATCAGGTTGCCCAGATACTCCATGGGCTCCATGTTCCGCGTGGCGTCGGCGTGGGCCATCATCGAAATGAGGTCGCTTCCGGGCTCGCTGTTCACCCGCTGGTTCCACAGGTCGGTGAAATAGGCCGCGCACTCCATCAGCTCCGCCTGGCGGGCTTCTTCCGACTCGATGATCCCCGATTCCTCGGAAGCCGTGGCGACGTCCGACCAGCGGGTGAGCTTGCGCCGGTCGTCCCAGGGAAAATCGAACAGGGTGGCGAGCATCTGGGTGGTCAGCTCGATCGACACATTGTCGACCCAGTCGAAGGTCTCGCCCACCGGCAGGGCGTCCAGGATCGCCCCGGCCCGCTCGCGGATGACCGGCTCGAGGTTGGCCAGGTTGTGCGGCGAGACGATCGGGCTGACCACCTTGCGCTGGGCGTCGTGCTTGGGCGGGTCCATGGCGATGAACATCGGCAGGTGGAAGTCCTCGCGGGCGTTGGCGATGGTGATGCCGCCCTCGGAGGAGAAGACGCCGTGGTTGGTGTCCACGGTCATGATGTCGGCGTACCGGGTCACCGACCAATAGGGGCCGAATTCGTGCTCGGCGGTGAAGTGCACCGGATCCTCGGCCCGGATACGCTCGAAGAATGGCCACAGGGTGTCGTTCTGGAACCGCTCGGCGACGCTCAGATCGATCTCATCGAGCGGCATGCCATAGGCCTGGGCCCTCGCGTCGGCCAGCCTGTCCAATCCGCCGTCGGCCATGATCGTTCTCCTTGTGGCGCGTCACGCCTTGCGTTCGAAGGCGGCGCTGATGATCAGGGTGACATCGTCGCCGACCAAGGGTACATATTTGGTCACCCCGAAGTCGCTGCGCTTGATCGAGGCCATGCCCTCGAATCCCGCGGTATAAGCCCCGCTCAGTGGATTCTTGCCCGCGCCGTTGAAATGAGCCTTCAAGGTCACGGGCCGGGTGACCCCGTGCAAGGTGAGGTCGCCCTGGATCTCGCCGCTGCCCGGGCCGGTTACCGAAAATCGCTTGGCGATGAAGCTGATCACCGGATAGCGATTGGCGTCCAGCCATTCGGCCCCCTTGAGCTCGGAATCCAGGGTTGCGTTGGTGGTGGCGACCGAAGCGGCGGGGACCGACACCTCGAGGCTGGAGGCGCCGGGTTTGGCCGGGTCGATCCGGGCGCTTCCCTTGGCGCCCGTGAAGTCGCCGTACCAGGTGGTGAAGCCCAGGTGCGACAGGCTGAAGAGAATGCGCGTGTGTGTCGGCTCGATGGCGTAGGCGCCCGGCTGGACCGCCGCGAAGTCGGGATTGGCGGCGGGCGCGGGTTGGGCGTGGACGGCGGCGCCCAGAAGAAGGAGGCCCGCGACGGCGGCGGTCTTGAAGGCGATCATGGCTGGCTCCGTTTTGGGACCTCGTGAATGTGATACGCCATCGGGCCAAGAGGACAAGGCTCATGACCCAGGCGACATCGCCCCGGCGCGTCCGGAACAATCCCGCGCGGGACTTCGGTTTCCAATTCGCGAAGATCGGCGCGAGCCGTCTTGATCTTCGCGACCCGTATCATCTGGCGCTCAGCGTCCCGTGGCCGGTGTTCATCGCGACGGTGTTCGCGCTCTATGGCCTGATCACCACCCTGTTCGCCCTGCTCTACCTGGTTCAGGCCGGCTGTGTCGCCAATGCGCGGCCGGGCTCCCTCTTCGACGCCTTCTTCTTCAGCATCGAGACCCTGGCCACGGTCGGCTATGGCGAAATGGCTCCGGCGACGCTCTACGGCCATCTGGTGGCTTCGGCCGAGATCATCTGCGGCATGGCCTTTACCGCCATCATGACCGGCCTGGTGTTCGTCCGGTTTTCCAAGCCCAGGGCCAGGATCCTCTATGCCGACAATCCCGTGATCACCCGTCACAATGGCCGCCAGACCCTGATGATCCGCATCGGCAACGGGCGCATGACCATGCTCACCGACACCCATCTTCGCCTCAGCGCCCTTATCCGCGAGACCACCCGCGAGGGGCGGGACTACCGGCGGGTCCATCACCTGCGCATCGCCCCCGCGATGGCGCAGATGTTCCCCCTGACCTTGACGGTGATGCAC
>JACDGF010000127.1 GCA_013815405.1 Caulobacteraceae bacterium
GGCCAAGGCGAGGCGAATCTGTTCGGCCTTCCAGGCCAGATATGGCCCCGGCGCCCAATGCTGCAGGGCGCAGCCCCCGCACCGCCCGAAGTGCGGGCACGGGGCGGCGACCCGTTCGGCGCTGGCCTCGAGGATCTCGACGACCTCGGCCCGATCACCGTCGAGTAGGGCCAGCACCCGCTCGCCCGGGAGCGTCAGAGGGACGAAGACGCCCCCCGCGGTCACCCCGTCGCCCCGGGCGCCGACGGCCTCGACCGAAAGGCGCACGGCCTCATCGACGGCGGACGATTTTCTCACGGTGACGATCAATCACCTCCCAAGCGAACGTCGTGGCCGCGCCGGGCGCGGTCACACCACCGAAGGCGCTCATGGGTCGCCGGGACTTACGCCCGGCGATGACTGAAGTATGTGGTGAGCCGCCCTCAGCGTCGAGCGCCCTTACGCCCGGCGATGACGGAATATGAATCAGGCGCCCGCCCCGTCCGCGAACAGCGCTCGCAGATCGGCCTTGACGATCTTGCCGTTGGCGTTGCGGGGCAGGGTTTCGGCCCAGAACAGGATCTTCACCGGGACCTTGAAGGCCGCCAGGCGCTCGGCGACGAAGGCGCGCAGATCATCCTCGGTCGCGTGCGCGCCGGGCTTGAGGGTCACCACGGCGCCCGGCTCCTCGCCCAGGGTCTTGTGCGGGATGCCGACCAAGGCGGCGTCCATCACCGCGGGGTGGTCATAGAGGATGTTCTCCACCTCGATGCAGTAGATGTTTTCGCCGCCCCGGATCAGCATGTCCTTGGCCCGGTCGATGATGAAGCAGAAGCCCTCCTCGTCCAGCCGCGCCAGGTCGCCGGTCCTGACCCAGCCGTCGACGAAGGTCTGGGCCGTCGCATCGGGATTGTTCCAATAGCCCTTCACCACCTGCGGGCCCTTGCACCACAGCTCGCCGACCTCGCCGACCGGCAGTTCGCGGTCGCCTTCGATGGTCATGATCTTCAGGTCGGTGACCGGCACCGCCGGGCCGCAGGAGTCGGGGCGGTGCTCATAGTCCTCCGCGCCGTGGGTGGTGGCGGTGGCGGATGTCTCGGTCATCCCCCAGCCGTTGCCCGGCGCGGAGCCCCGGAAGGTCGCGCTGATCTTGCGGACCAGTTCGGGGGCGGACGGCGCGCCGCCATAGGCCACGCTTTCCAGCGAGGAGAGGTCGTAGTTCGCCCGCGCGGGATGCTCGATCAGCTGCCAGGCGATGGTCGGCACGCCGCCGGCCATGGTCACCCGCTCCCGCTCGATCAGTTCGAAGGCTCGGACCGGATCCCACTTGCGCATCATCACCAGCTTGGCCCCGGCGAACAGGCTGGGGTTGAGCACCGCGAAACAGCCGGTGGCGTGGAAGAACGGCACCGACAGCAGGCTCGCGCGCTGGGGCCCGGTCGGGTCGGGCAGCGGCGGCGCCTCGCCCCGGCGCAGGAACGAGCGGGCCGACGAACAGGCGCTCGACAGGATGTTGGAGTTGATGTTGCGCTGGGTGGCCAGGGCGCCCTTGGGCTTGCCGGTGGTGCCCGAGGTGTAGAAGATCGTCGCCTCGTCCTCCGGCCCCACCTCCGCGTCCGGCAGGTCCCGGTCCGGCAGGGCGGCCCAATCGTCCGGCGTTCCGATCACCGACTCCAGGGTCGCCTGAAGGGGATTGGAGACCTCGTCCAGCTCACGGCTGACGTAGACCCGCTCAAGCGCCGGGCACTTGGGAAGGTGTTCGGCCAGGCGCTCCAGCCGTTCGGCGTCGAGAACGGCGATTTTGGCGCCCGAATCGACCAGCCCGTATTCCAGCTCCACCCCGGTCCACCAGGCGTTGAGCGGGGTGACGATCGCCCCCAGGGCGGCGGCGGCGTAGAAGGCCACGGGCCACTCGGGCAGGTTGCGCATGACGATGGCGACGCGGTCGCCCTTGACCACGCCGCGGGCGCGAAGCTCGTGGGCGAAGGCCGCCACCGCCCGGTGGAACGCCTCGAAGGTGACCCGCTCGTCCTCATGGACCAGGAACACCCGCTCGCCATGGGCGCGGCCCGCCTGAACCACCGCGCGCAGGGACGGGGGCGCGTTCTTCCACACCCGCGTCGCGACCCCGCGGATCACGCGTTCTTCCATCTCCAGCGGGGAACCAGGCCCCGTCAGCATGGCGTGCGCCTGGGCGATGGACATGACCGGCCACGCGGGCTTTTTGGCTGTGGCGGCGTCGGTCATCGCACGGGTTTCCTCCAAGGCTTCAAGCGGGTTTCCGAAGGCATGTCGGCCACGACCAAGCACGGGCCAGGGACTGCTGTAAAGCGGCTAGGCCAGGGTCTCCAGCCGGGCGCGCGCCGCTTCCAGCTTCGCCTTGGCGGCTTGCGCTTCCGCCAGGCGCCGGCGATTTTCCTCCACCACCTCGTCCGGCGCCCGGGCCAGGAAATCGGGATTGCCGAGCTTGCGGAATGTGCGGTCGATATCCGCCGCGTGGCCGGCGATATCCTTGGCCAGCCGGGCGGTTTCGGCGGCCAGGTCGACGTGCTGGGCGACGCCCAGGGCGCCGGTGGCTTCCCCGATCACGAACAGGGCCGATCCCGCCGGCGCGACATCGGCGAGCGCCAGGCCTTGAAGTCTTCCGAGGCTGGCGATCAGTTCACCGTGCCGGGCGAGGCGCTCGCGCGTGAGCGGCCCGGCGCCGACGAGGGCCAGCGAAGGGCGGGCGGCGGGCGGGACGCCCATCTCGGCGCGGAGTTGGCGAACCTCGGTGATCAGCGCCACCAGCCAGCCCATCTCGCCGTCCGCCGCCTCGTCGAGATAGTCGCCGGGAAGGTCCGGCCAGGACGCCGTGATCAGCAGCCCGTCATCGACCGGATCGCGCGCGCCGGCCTGGCGCCAGAGCGCCTCGGTGACGAACGGCATGACCGGATGCAGGAGCTTGAGGATCACGCCCAGGACCCAGGCGGCCATCGCGCGGGTCTCCGCCTTGGCCGTCTCGTCCGCGCCGCCGAATACAGGCTTGGCGAACTCCAGGTACCAGTCGCAATAGACGTTCCACACGAACCGGTAGAGGCCGCCGGCCGCGTCGTCGAAGGCGCAGGCCTCCAACGCCTGGGTGACGCCACCCGCCGCTTTGAGCGTTTCGCCGCGGATCCACCGGTTGATGGCCTCGGTCGCGGCGGCGGGATCGAAGCCCTCGACCGCGACGCAGCCGTTCATCTCGCAGAAGCGCGCCGCGTTCCACAGTTTGGTGGCGAAGTTGCGGTAGCCTTCGATGCGCTGGCGCGAGAGCTTGATGTCCCGCGCCTGGCCGGACATGGAGGTCAGGGCGAAGCGCAGGGCGTCGGCCCCGAAGTCGTCGATCAGGTCCAGGGGGTCCATGGCATTGCCCTTGGACTTGGACATCTTGGCGCCCCCGGCGTCGCGGACCAGGGCGTTGATGAACACCCGGCGGAACGGAACCTCGCCGGTGAAATGCAGGCCCATCATCATCATCCGGGCGACCCAGAAGAAGATGATGTCGAATCCGGTGACCAGTGTGTGGGTCGGGTAGAAGCGCTCCAGGTCGGCGGTCTTCTCCGGCCAGCCCAGGGTGGAGAACGGCCACAAGGCCGAGGAGAACCAGGTGTCCAGCACGTCCTCGTCCTGGCGCAGCGGCTCGTCGCGGCCGTAGTGCTCCCGAGCCAGAGCGGCGGCGCCGTCTTCCGTCTCCGCGACGAAGATATGCCCGCCCGGGCCGTACCAGGCGGGGATGCGGTGGCCCCACCACAGCTGGCGCGAGATGCACCAGGGTTCGATGTTGCGCATCCATTCGAAATAGGTCTTGGCCCAGTTCGCCGGCTCGAAGACCGTCCTGCCCGCCTCCACCGCGCGTATCGCCGGCCCGGCCAGGGCCTTGGCGTCGACCCACCACTGGTCGGTGAGATAGGGCTCGACGGGCGCGCCCGAGCGGTCGCCATGGGGGACGGCGTGGCGGATCGCCTCGACCCCGCGCAGCAGGCCGAGCGCCTCGATATCCGCCACCACCTTGCGCCGCGCGGCGAAGCGGTCGAGGCCGCGATATTCCGGCGGGGCCGCCTCGTTCATCCGGGCGAAGGGGTCGAGGATGTTGATCATCGGCAGGCGGTGGCGCTGGCCGACCTTGAAGTCGTTGAAGTCATGGGCCGGGGTGATCTTCACCGCCCCCGACCCCTTCTCCGGGTCGGCATAGTCGTCGGCGATGATCGGGATCGGCCGCCCGACGATCGGCAGGCGCACGCATCGGCCGATCAGCGCCTTGTACCGCTCGTCGGCGGGATGGACGGCCACGGCGGTGTCGCCGAGCATGGTTTCCGGCCGGGTGGTCGCCACCACGATCTCGCCGGTCCCGTCCTCCAGCGGATAGGCGAAATGCCAGAAATGGCCGTCGACCTCCCGTTGCTCGAGTTCCAGATCGGAAATGGCGGTCTGGAACTTGGGATCCCAGTTCACCAGCCGCTTGTCGCGATAGATCAGCTTCTGGCGATGGAGATCGACGAAGACCTTGCGGACGGCCGCCGAAAGCCCCTCGTCCAACGTAAAGCGCTGGCGTGACCAGTCGCAGGAGGCGCCCAGGCGGCGTAGCTGGTTTTCGATCTCTCCCCCCGACCGACCCTTCCACCGCCAGATCCGCTCGACGAAGGCCTCGCGGCCCAAGTCGCGGCGGCCCTGATTGCCTTCGGCGGCGAGCTGGCGCTCGATCACCATCTGGGTGGCGATGCCGGCGTGGTCGGTCCCCGGCAGCCACAGGGCCGTCATCCCCCGCATCCGGGCGAACCGGATGAGGACATCCTGCAAGGTGGCGTTCAGGGCATGACCGATATGCAGGGCGCCGGTGATGTTGGGCGGCGGGATGACCATGGAAAAGGCCGGCGCGCCCGGATCGTCGATCGGGGCGAAGGCGCCGGATTCCTCCCACGCCCGATAGAGGCGAGGCTCGGCGGTCCTGGGGTCGAAGGCTTTGTCGAGCATGGGTCTGGCGGCGGCCGGGGACGCCGCCTAGCGCACGCGGCTCCGGGCGATGCGGGCGACCTCCTCGTCCACCCGGTCCTGGACGATCGCCGGCAAATGCTCGTCGAGCCAGGCCTTGAGCAGCGGGCGCAGCAGGTCGGTCGTCACGTCCTCAAGGCTGCGGCCCGGCGGCGGCATGGCCATCGACCGCTTGGCCTTGTCGGAGGCGTCGACCTCGGCCGACAGCCGCTCGAACGACGACGCCGTGGCCGTCGCGGCCGGATCTCCGGTCAGGGGCTCGTCCGGCGGCGTCCCGGCGGGCGCGGGCGCCTCGGCGACCGCCGGCTCTTCGGCCTGCATCCCGTCGGCATCGGCCGATGGCCCGTCATCGGTGATGATCTTGCGGATGGAGGCCAGGATCTCGTCCATGGAGGGTTCCGGGGCGGTCGGTTCGGGCATTGGGGGCGGACCTTGGTTCGAAGCGCGGGCGCGTGTCCCCGCTAGATAGCCGCCGCCGCGCGGACAGGCAATTTCCTCCCTCCCCTTCATGGGGAGGGCCGGACGGCGAAGCCGTCAGGGTGGGGAAGTGGGGTGAAACTCGCGAGCCTCGGGGATGATCGAGACTTCCCCACCCGGATCACTTCGCGATCGTCCCTCCCCAGAAGGGGAGGGAGAGCGAAAAACCAGCCCCCTCACCTTCCCTCCGGCGCGACCGTGGCGGGGCGCTCGATGATGGCGGGGGCGCCCAGGTGGTCGACGCGGGCGACCGCCGGCTCCCAGGGGATCCAGCCGTAGGAATGCCGGACCTGGTCGAAGTTCGTCCTGGGATCATAGGCCGGAACGTCGGGGGTCAGGTTCTTGGCGACCAGGGCGCCCATCGCCGAGAGCAGGACGGCGGCGGCGAGGTATTCGTCGTGGCGGGCATTGACCAGGGCGAGCTGAGCGTTGCTCAGATCCTGTTCGGTGATCAGCACGTCCAGGGTCGTGCGCAGGCCGACCTGGGCCTCTTGCCGCGTGCCTTCGAAGGCGATGTTGGCGGCCTTCACCTCCTCCTGGTTGGCGACCAGATTGGCCCGCGCGCCCAGGAGCTGGTTCCAGGCCTGGGAGACCAGCAGCAGGACCTGGCGACGGGTGGTCTCGATGGTGATGCGGTCGACATTGTTGGTCTCCGCCGCCTGGCGGATCTGGGAGGAGGTCAGGCCGCCGGTGAAGATGGGGAAATTGGCCACCGCCGTGGCCGTCAGGTCATGGCTATAGTTGGCGAACGGCGTATCGAGGCCGAAATTGCCGCCGCCGTAGCCGAAGCTCGCCTGCAGCGAGACGGTGGGGCGGGTCTGGGCCTTGGCGGCGGCCACCCGGGCGGCGCTGCTCTGCTCGGTATAGTCCGAGCGGCGGATCTGCGGGTTGTTGTGCTCCGCCGCGTCGAACGCCACGTCCACCGTGGCCGGCAGGAACTTCGCCAGCGACGGCTCGGGGGCCAGCTTGCCGGGGTTCTGGCCGACCACCGCGGCGTATCCCGCCCGGCTGTTGGCGAGCGAGGCCTGGGCGGTGGAGAGC
>JACDGF010000128.1 GCA_013815405.1 Caulobacteraceae bacterium
CCTGGGCCGCGCCGCGATGGGTGAGAGGCGCGCCGGCCGCCGCGGCGGCGCAGAGGGCGGCGGTGACGCCCGGCACGACCTGGCAGTCGATCCCGGCGGCGCGGCAGGCTTCCAGTTCCTCCCCGCCCCGGCCGAAGATGAACGGATCGCCGCCCTTGAGGCGGACCACGGTCAGGCCCTCGCGCGCGAAGGCGATCAGCAGGCGGTGGATGTCTTCCTGGGCGTAGGAATGATGCGATCGGCGTTTGGCCACCGATATCCGGCGCGCCTCGGCCGGGGCGAGGTCGAGGATGGCGGGGGAGACCAGGCCGTCATGGACGACGACGTCGGCCGATCCCAGGACCTTCAGCGCCTTGAGGGTCAGGAGATCCGGATCGCCGGGCCCCGCCCCGACCAGCCAGACCGTCCCCGCTCCCCGCTCCGCCTTGCCGCGAAGCAGGACCAGGCGCCGGGCGCCGCTCACTCTGGGCCGATCGAAAGTCATGATCCTTAGGGTGTCTTCGTTTGAAGGAACTCTATCAGGTCTCGGAGCGACGACGGGACGGACCGGATGGATCCGCCCCGCCGGCGTCCGAGGGTGAAAAGGGCCATTGCACCTTCGGACGGTTGAAAACTGGGGGCCTCGGGCCTATTTCGCAACCCAAGGACTTCTGCCGGGGATGTCAGGAAAACTTATGGAGACGAGGCGGCGCCTCCCCCCGCTCAACGCCCTGCGCGCCTTCGAGGCCGCGGCTCGTCACCTGAACTTCAGCCGCGCGGCGGACGAGCTTTCGGTGACCCCGGGGGCGGTCTCCCAGCAGATCCAGAACCTTGAGGACTATGTGGGCGCCTCCCTGTTCAAGCGGACCCCCCGGGGCCTGCTGCTGACCGACGCCGCCCAGACCGCCCTGCCCGCGCTGCGCGAAGCTTTCGACCGCCTGGCCGAGGCCGCCTCCCTGCTGACCGCGGCGGTGGACGGCCGGCGCCTGACCCTCACCGCCGCCCCCTCCTTCGCCGCCAAATGGCTGGTGCCGCGGCTGGGGCGCTTCGAGGAGGCCCATCCCCAGGTGGACGTTTGGCTCTCGGCCGGCATGGATCTGGTGGACTTCGGCGCCGGGGAGGTCGATCTGGCCATCCGCTACGGCGCGGGCCCCTACGCCGGCCTGGAATCCCTGCGCCTGATGAGCGAGACGGTGACCCCGGTGATGAGCCCCGAGCTGATGGCCACCAACCCGGTCAACGAGCCGCGGGATCTGGCCCGCCACATCCTGCTGCACGACGGCTCGCCCGACGCCGACGAGAGCTGCCCCGACTGGCTGATGTGGCTGGCGGCGCGGGGGGTCAAGGGCGTCGATGGCAACCGCGGCCCGCGCTTCAACCAGTCCAGCCTGGTGATCGAGGCGGCGGTGGGCGGCCGCGGCGTCGCCCTGGCCAAGCGCACCCTGGCCCAGGACGACCTGGACGCCGGGCGCCTGGTGGTGCCGGTGCCGATCAGCACCTCGGTGGATTTCGCCTATTACGTCGTCCACCCCAAGGCCAAGGGCCGCCTCCCCCAGGTCAAGGCCTTCGTCGCCTGGATCGCCGCCGAAGCCGCCGCCCACGAAGCCGCCCTGGCCGTCATGGAAAACGGGGCGGGGATCTAGGCGCGCCGGACAGGTGGTAGCCGCCGATAAGCGGCGGTATTGATCGCAGGCGGGTGGAGAGCGAATCTCACCGCTCTACCGTTACTGGCGCGCCAATCGTGGAGAGCGCGCATTGAGCGGCGCCCCCAGGGCCTTAGCCAAAGCAGCGGGTCGAGCTAGAAAAATTCGCCGAGGAAGGCCGCCGCTTTGTCCGAGATGCCGACGATCTTGTTGGTCGCTTGACGATAGAATCTGAAATTGATTTCAGTCCCGGGCTGGCCGTCGTCCCAGTCGGTGAAATGTTTGAATGTTTGAGTGCGCTGCGACCCAGCGGCCGCTTCGCGAGTGCGGTGCGCCGAATGGTTAGGCTCACGCGCGGCGTTTGCCGGGCAACGCCGCGTGTCCTCGCGATCGCTTCGACGGAAGTCACCATGCCGCGCGCGATGAGGCCTCGCCCGCCCTCGTTCTCGCTCGCGAACACGAAAACCGCGTCGCCTTCGGCGATATGCCTACCGCCATACATCGTCTTTTGCGCGGCGAACGCGAACGTCTTCGCCCGCCGATCGCCAACCTCGCCCTTGATCGCGAACGGCATGGTTCTCGCCTCCCGCGGAGAACTACACAATGCACGTTATTTTCCGCTCGGGTCCGATTCCTGGTCCGATAGCACGCCATGTCAGACTTGAAGAAAGGCTGGAAAGGTTGGAAGGCCCCTCCACGCCGGCGATTTCCCAATGGCCGGCTTCCTGAGCGGCCTTCCCGCCCGCCTTGCCATCATCCCCATTTGACGTATGGTCCGCGCCCTCGCGCGTGGCGGGCGGGTGCATAGCTCAGTTGGTAGAGCAGCTGACTCTTAATCAGCGGGTCGTAGGTTCGAATCCTACTGCACCCACCACCGCCCCGCCGGCGGTCGTCGGCGGCGTCTCGATGTACCAGACGTCCTGGTCTCCTTCTTCACATGGACGTCCTGGCGCCAGGCCGGGCTGACGCTCGCGCCGCACCCGATGAGGGGATCGGGCGGCTCGTTGCGGATATTGAGCTGATAGTCGCGCTCGCTGGTGTCCGCCACGGTGATCTTGCAGGGATAGTCGACGCTGTAGATCGAGAAGCTGAGGAACTTCGGGTTGATGTCCTGGTCCGCCTTGCCGCTGCAGACGCCGTAGGACTTCCACTGGGGAAAGCCTCGCAAGGGTGTTCCCAGATTGACGTAAATCACTTTGTGTTCGTCGAAGGCCTTCTTGTTGACCAGCCCGTCGCTGCCGCCGACGGCGATGATCAGGTTATTGCCGAGGGCGCCCCCAGCCCGGTCACCACATCGGCGCCCGCCAACCGGGAATAGAACGGCGCCCTGATCGACACCGATGCGCGCGGGGCGATACCGTGCTCGCCCCATGGCCTTCTTGAGCACCTCCTTGGCCTTGGGCGCGGTGTGGCCGATGTACTGGCCGACCAGGTCGTCGCGGGTGACGCTGACCACGCTGTTGCGGCGGATGTAGCCCAGCTGGTGGAGCATCTCGGCGATGCGCAGGCCCACGGTGGTCTTGCCGGTGCCGGGATTGCCGGTGAACGACATGTGCAGGCAGGGCGGCTCGGCCTGCAGGCCCAGGGCGCGGCGCGCGCGCTCGACCGGCCGCAGGGCGGCGATCTCGCGGATGCGGGTCTTGACCGGGGTCAGGCCCACCAGGTCGCGGTCCAGCGCCTCCAGGGTCTCGCCGATCCGGGTCTCCCGGTAGAGGCCTCCAGGTCGATCTGGCCCTCGCCCGCCGCTCCGTCTTCGAGGGCCGTATCCAGGGCGGTCATGCCGCCCTCGCCGCCGCGCCCGCCAGCTCGGAACGGAACGCGGCCATCACCGTGGCGTAGCCGCCGTCCGCATCCGGCGCGCCGAAGATCGCCGAGCCGGCGACGAAGGTGTCCACCCCTGTTTCCGCGATCGCCGCGATGTTGTCGACCTTGACCCCCCCGTCGATCTCTAGCCAGATCGGCTGGCCGCCGGCGGCCCCGTGGGCGTCGATCCGCCGCCGGGCCAGGCGCGCCTTGTCCATCACCGCCGGAATGAAAGCCTGGCCGCCGAAGCCCGGGTTGACCGACATCAGGAGGATCAGGTCGAGCCGGCCCATCACGTGATCGAGCCAGTCGAGCGGCGAAGCGGGATTGAGCACCAGGCCCGCGCGGCAGCCCAGGTCCCGGATCAGGGACAGGGTGCGGTCGACATGGTCCGACGCCTCGGGATGGAAGCTGATGATGTCCGCTCCCGCCTTCGCGAACATCTCCGCCAGGGCGTCCACCGGACGCACCATCAGATGGACGTCGATGGGGATGCGGACCAGCGGGCGGATCGCCTTGCACACCATCGGCCCGATGGTGAGGTTGGGTACATAGTGGTTGTCCATGACGTCCAGGTGGATGACGTCGGCCCCGGCGTCCTGGACCCGCGCGACCTCCTCGCCCAGCCGCGCGAAATCGGCCGACAGGATCGAGGGGGCGAGGCGGTGGGTCATGCGCCCTCCGTGGGAGGCCCGTACCGCTCGCCGGCGGGCCGGTGGGCGGCGTAGCCGCGCAGGGTGTAGTGGAGCTGGCGCCCCGGCCCTTCTGACCGCACCAGCCCGAAGCCGGGCTCCTCGGCCGGCCGGTTCAAGATGAAGGACATGCGGATCGACTCCCAGCCCTTGGCGTTGTCGAAGGCCATCAGCCGGATATAGAGCCCGCCGTGCTCGCGCCGGCAGGCGGTCAGCTCCATCATCACCCCGGCGGCGTCGCCGAGGTCGAACATCGGCTGGCCCCCGGCCACGGCCGCGGCGGCCTCCTCCGGATCGACCCCGTCCTGGGGGGAGATGCGGAACACCGCCATGACATCGGTGTCCTTGGGCTCGTAGTCAGGCTCCCAATAGCCCCTCTCGCGATAGGCCAGGACGCCGGAGCGGTAGCGCTCCTTCATGTCGGTAACCTTGATGTCGGCGGGCTTGTTCACCGACGTTCCTCCTGGCGAGACCCCACCGCCGGCTCCTTCGCCCGGGTGGCCGAGCATCTGCATATCACCCCTCCGGCGGTTTCGTTCCAGATCAAGCAGCTGGAAAGCATTAGCGGCTTCGCCCTCTTCTAACACGTCGACAGGAAGCCGGTGCTGACCGATCCGGAGCACGCCCTTCTGGGCTATGCGCGCACCGTGCTGCAGGCCCTGCGTGACGCCGACCTCACGATGCGCACCATGCACGGCCTGACCGGCGGGCGGGTCGCCATCGGCCTAGTCTCGACCTCCAAATACATCGTGCCCCACATCCTGGCCCGCTTCCAGGACGCCTATCCGGGCATCGCCATCGACCTTCGCGAGGGCAATCGCCGGGAGGTGTTCGAGGCGCTGGGCAAGGGCGAGGTCGACCTGGCCATCACCGGCCGCCCGCCCGAGGGCGCGGGCCTGGCGGCCGAGCCCTTCGCCGGCCACCCTCGGTGATCGTCGTCGCCCCCGCCCATCCCCTGGCCGGCCAGGCGAGCGTGCCGCCGGGCCTCCTGGCCGGCGAGCCCTTCATCGCCCGCGAGGAGGGTTCGGGCGCCCGCCAGCTTATGGACGGCCTCTTCTCCGACGGGCGGGCCGCGCGCGTCGTCATGACCAGCGGTAGCAACGAGACGATCAAACAGGCGGTGATGGCCGGCATGGGCCTGGCCCTCATCTCCCGCCACGCCATCGGCCTGGAGCTCCACCTCGGCCTCCTGCGCATCCTCCCTGTCGACGGCTTCCCCCTGATGCGCTCCTGGTTCGTCGCCCACCGCGCTGGCATGCCCCTCCTCCCCATCCACCGAAGGCTATGCGCCTTCGTGGCGGAACGCGGACAGGCGATCATCGACGAATTGGAGCGCTCCTACGCGGCCCTGGCGCCGGCAGACAGCGCCTTCACCGCCCCCACCACCCGCTCGACCTCGGCGGCGGTGTTGTAGTGGGCAAGGCCGATGCGCAGGACGCCCTCGGCCTCGTCCAGGCCCAGCTGGCGCACCGCCTCCATGGCATAGTTGTGGCCGGACCAGACGTTGATACCCTGCCCGGCCAGGGCGCGCGCCAGGGAGGCGGCGCCGCGTCCCGGGTGGGTGACCGACACCGTCGGCACGCGCTCGTGCAGCCGGTTCGAGTTGACGATGCCGTGCACCTCGAGCCCCGGGATGGCGCGCAAGCCGTCGATCAGCCGCTGGGCCAGGGGCATTTCATAGGCCGTGGCGGCGCGGTAGGCGCCGGCGAGCTTGTCCTGGCGGTCGCCTGTCGCGCCCGCCTGCTCGCCCAGCCAGGCGAGGTAGTCGACGGCGGCGGCGAGGCCCGCGAGAAGCTCGGTCTGCGGCGTGCCGGTCTCGTGCCGCCCGGGGAGGTCTTGCGGCGCGCAGCGCGCGGCGTAGGGGTACAGGCCGGCCAGGAGGGAGTCCCGCCCCCAGAGCACGCCCAGATGGGGGCCGAAAAACTTATAGGCCGAACAGCTGAGGAAATCGCAGCCGAGGGCCGCGACGTCGACCTTGCCGTGCGGGGCGAACTGGACCGCGTCGACATAGACCAGGGCGCCGACCGCCTTGGCCATCGCGGTGAGCGCGGCGACGGGGTTGATCGAGCCGGTGAGGTTGCTGGCGTAGTTCAGGGCCACCAGGCGGGTCTTCTCGCCCAGCAACGGCGCCAGATCCTCCGGCTCGAGGCGCCAGGTGTCGCGGTTGAACGCCAGCCAGCGGATCGTCAGGCCCCGGTCCTCGGCCAGGCGCAGCCAGGGGGAGATGTTGCCCTCGTGGTCCAGGCGGGTGACGACGATCTCGTCGCCGGCCTTCCAGCCGCGGCCCAGCGAGCGCGAGATCTGGAAGGTCAGCATGGTCATCGACTGGCCGATGACGATCTCGCGGCCCGAGGCGGCGCCCAGCAGGTCGGCCATGGCCTCGTG
>JACDGF010000129.1 GCA_013815405.1 Caulobacteraceae bacterium
TCGACGGCCACGACCAGGCAATCCACCTCGCCGGTGGAAAGCTCGACGCTGGCGACGGCGGCCTGCCCGCCGCGCAGGGCCACCGCGGCGAGGCGATTGGCGCCGCGCGCATCCAGGAGGCCGTCCTCGGTCAAGGTGCCGGGGGTCACCACCCGGACGACATCGCGCCGGACGACGGCCTTGGCCCCGCGCCGGCGGGCCTGGGCGGGATCTTCCATCTGTTCGCAGACGGCGACCTTGAACCCGGCCCGGATCAGCTTGGCGAGATAGGCCTCCGCGGCGTGGGCGGGCACGCCGGCCATGGGGATCGGCTTTCCCGCGTGGGTTCCGCGATGGGTGAGCGCGATGCCGATCGCCGCCGCCGCCTTGGCCGCGTCCTCAAAGAACAGTTCGTAGAAATCGCCCATGCGGAAGAAGACCAGGGCGTCGGGCTGGCGGGCCTTGGCGTCGAAATACTGGGCCATGACCGGCGTCGCGCCCGCGGCGTCCGGCGGCGGCGGCGGGGGGCTGGGCGGAACGAGCGCGTTCATCGCCGACAGGCTATAGCGGCGCCGGGTCCGCGTCAGCCCTTGACCGCGCCGCCCCGGGCGCCAAGCTGCCGCCAGGATGGAACGCCTCGCCGAGACCGTGATCTTCCCCCCGGGGCCGGGCGACGCCGCCGGCCTCGCCAGGGTGCATGTCCAGTCGTGGCGCGAGACCTATCCGGGGCTGCTGCCGGGGGCCTATCTCGCCGCCATGGACGCCCGGATCCACGCCAGGCGCTGGCGCCTGCAGCTGACCCGCGCCTGCCCCGAGGAACTGGTGCTGGCCGCCGAAGGCCCCGGCGGCCTGATCGGCTATTGCGCCGGCGCTTTTTCAACGGGAGAGGCGAGCGGGGGGAGGGCCGAGCTGTTCACGCTCTATCTGGTCCGTTCGGCCCAGAGGATGGGCCTCGGCCGACGGTTGCTGATCTCGGCGGCGCGGGTGTTTTCGGCGCGGGGCGCGCGGCGGCTGGGGCTTTGGGTGCTCAACGAGAACACCAGGGCGCGGGGCTTCTACGAGCATCTGGGCGCGTGCGCCGGGCCCGAGCGGCCGGTGAGCGGCTGGGGCGGGGGCCTCAGGGAAACCGCCTACGTCTGGGAACATATCGCGACCCTGGCCCGGGGGCATTGAACCCTGTCCCATCCCTATCGCCGCCCCTCTAAGGGCCAGTGAACGAAAGGGGTCGAAGACCATGGTCGAACATTATGAACTCGAACCGGACGCCGCCACGCAAGCGGCGTGGCTCGGAGCGGCGGGCAAGGTCGCCCTGGCCCATCTGGCGGCCCTGGAGACCAGCCCCACGGTTCCAGGCGCCCGCTCCCTGGACCGCGCGATGGTCCGCCCCGCCATCGCCGAAGCGCCGCTGGCCGGCGGCATGGCCGCGGCCCTTTAGATCGTGGCCCGGGGCGCCGACGCGGCGCTCGCCACCACGGCCCCTGGCTACCTCGCCTATATTCCGGGCGGCGGCCTGTTCGCCACGGCGATCGCCGATCTCGTGGCCGATGTGTTCAACCGCTACACCGGTATCTTCGAGGCGGCGCCGGCCCTCGTCGGGCTGGAGAACGACGTGCTCTCCTGGCTCGCCGCTGAGTTCGGCTACCCGCCCCACGCCGGGGGCCTGTTCACCTCGGGGGGATCGCTGGCGACCTTCGCCGCCATCGTCGCGGCGCGCGAAGAGCGGGTGGGGAGCACGGGCGATCTGCGCCTGGCGGTGGGCTACGCATCGACCCAGGCCCACGCCAGCATCGCGGGGGCCTTTCAATTGGCCGGGCTCGCCCCGCGAAACCTGCGCACCGTAGCGGTCGACCCATCCTTTCGCCTTCGACCCGACCGGCTGCGAGAGAGGGTGCGCGAGGATCGCGCCCGAGGGTTGAACCCCTTCATCGTCATCGCCAGCGCCGGCACGACCAACACCGGCGCCATCGATCCCCTCCCTGAACTCGCCGCCGTTTGCGAAGAAGAACGCCTGTGGCTGCATATCGATGGCGCCTATGGCGGCGCCTTCGTGCTTTGCGAAGAGGGTCGCCGGCGCCTCGCGGGAATAGAGCGCGCCAATTCCATCGCCTTCGACCCGCACAAGGGGCTGTTCCTGCCCTACGGGACGGGCTGCCTCCTTCTGCGGGACGGCGCCCGCAGTCTCGGCGTCCCGGCCGGTGACGACAGCTATCTGCGCGATGTCCGTACAGGGCTCCGCGAGCCCGGCTCGGCGAGCCCGGCCGACCATGGCCTGGAACTCAGCCGCCCCTACCGAGGCCTGCGGCTCTGGCTGCCCCTGATGCTGCATGGCGCCGGCCCCTTCCGCGAGGCCCTGGCCGAAAAGCTCGCACTCGCCGACGCTCTCCATCGCGGCCTAGAGGAACTCGCGAGCCACGGCCTGCCGATCGAGATCCTCGCCGCGCCTCAGCTTACCGTCGTTCCCTTCCGGCTGGGCCGCCGGCCGGGCGAGGCGATCGAGGGCTGGAACGCACGAAACGCGGCCTTCCTTGTCGCCATCAACCAGCGGGGCCGCTGCTTTCTGTCGAGCACCCTGGCGCCCGTGGATGACGGTGACGCCTTCACCCTTCGGCCGTGCGTCCTCAGCTTCAGGACGCACGCGCGGCACATCGACCATTGTCTCGAGGACGTCCGCCTGGCGGCCAGGGCAGAGGTTTCAAGCTGAACGGAGCGTGGGCGCTGGAGGCTTTCGTGGCTGCCCTCGGCGCGTGCGACCTTAAGACGCGCGAAGGGAAAACCCGATCAGGCCCTACCTTCGAGCCCGGTCACGCCATCCCAGAAGCGGCGCGCCTTGTGGAAGAAGGTGGCCGAGCGGGGGTTCTGCTGCTCGCCGCAGGAGCCAGCGAGTTCGCGCAGCAGGGCCTTTTGGGCGGCGGTGAGCTTGGTCGGGGTCTCGATGAAGAGCTCGACCACCAGGTCGCCGCGTTCGCGGGACCGAAGCGAGGGCATGCCGCGGCCGTGCAGGCGCACCGTACGGCCGGTCTGGGCGCCTTCCGGCACCTTGACCCGGATCTTGCATTCGCCGTCGCAGTTCTCTCCGCCCAGCAGGCAGGGGGCCTCGATCTCACCGCCCAGGGCGGCGGTGGTCATCGGGACGGGGACCGAACAGAGCAGGTCCAGCCCGTCGCGCTCGAAGAGGTCGTGGGGCTTCACGGCCAGGAAGATGTAGAGATCGCCCCTCGGCCCGCGGCGCGCGCCCGCGTCGCCCTCGCCGGCCAGGCGGATGCGCGAGCCGTCGTCCACCCCGGCGGGAATGGTCACCTGAAGGACCCGTTCGCGGCGGACTTGGCCGTGGCCCAAACAGGTCGCGCAGGGGTCTAGCAGACGCTTGCCGGCCCCGCCGCAGCGGGGGCAGGTCGTCTCGACCTGGAAGAAACCCTGGCTCCGGCGCACGCGACCCGCGCCGCCGCAGGACTCGCAGATCGTGGGACTGGTTCCGGGTCGCGCGCCCGACCCCTCGCAGGTTTCACAGGCGACCGCCGCGGGAACCTTGATCTCAACCTCGGCGCCAGCATAGGCCTGTTCTAGGGTGATCTCGAGGTCATAGCGCAGATCCTGCCCTCGGGCCGGGCCCTTGGATCGCTGGCCGCGCCCGAACATGTCGCCGAACACATCGCCAAAGACGTCATTGAAGATGTCGTGCACGTCGGCGAACCCGCCGCCGGCACCCCCGTTGAGGCCATTCACCCCGGCGTGGCCGAAGCGGTCGTAGGCGCCCCGCTTCTTAGGATCGGCGAGGATCGAATAGGCTTCGTTGATCTCCTTGAACCGCGCGGTGGCGTGTTTGCAGCCATCGTTGCGGTCGGGGTGATGCTCCATCGCGAGCTTGCGGAAGGCGGCCTTCAGGCCGGCGTCGTCGCAGTCGCGCCGCACCCCCAGGACATCATAGTAGTCACGCATGGCTGATGTCGGAAACCTCGGCGGTTAGGGATGGAAGTGGGACGGGCCCTGGCAAGGCGCAAGCCCCGCCGGAGGCGGGACGGATGGCCGCGGGGGCGGGCGCCGCCGCCTCCCCCGCGATCCCTTTGCGATCATCCCGCGCCCGCCCCCTTGATTCGGCGCGTCAGGCCGACTTCTTGTCGTCCGCGACCTCTTCGAACTCGGCGTCGACCACGCCGTCTTCGGCCGGTCCGGCGGGCGCCTCATCCGCCGCCGCCGCCTCGCCCTGCTGGGCTTGGTACATCGCTTCGCCGAGCTTCATCGAGGCCTGCGTAAGGCTCTGGGTCTTGGCCGCGATCACCTCGGCGTCCTGGCCCTCGCGTTCGGACTTCAGCGCCGCGATCGCCGCTTCGATGGCGGACTTGTCCTCAGGCCCCACCTTGTCGCCGTGCTCGGCCATGGCTTTTTCGGTGGAGTGGATCAGGGCGTCGGCATGGTTCTTGGCTTCCACCAGATCCTTGCGCTTCTTGTCCTCCGCGGCGTTGGCCTGGGCTTCCTTGACCATCGCATCGATGTCGGCGTCGGAGAGCCCGCCATTGGCCTGGATGCGGATGGACTGCTCCTTGGCCGTCGCCTTGTCGCGCGCCGAGACATTCACGATGCCGTTGGCGTCGATGTCGAAAGTGACCTCGACCTGGGGCATGCCCCGAGGCGCGGGAGGGATGCCCACCAGGTCAAACTGGCCGAGGAGCTTGTTGTCCCCCGCCATCGGCCGCTCGCCCTGGAAGACCCGGATGGTCACCGCGTTCTGGTTGTCGTCGGCGGTGGAGAACACCTGGCTCTTCTTGGTCGGAATGGTGGTGTTGCGCTCGATGAGCGGCGTGAACACCCCGCCCAGGGTCTCGATGCCCAGGGTCAGCGGCGTGACGTCCAGAAGCAGCACGTCCTTGACGTCGCCCTGCAGCACCCCGGCCTGGATCGCGGCGCCGAGCGCGACGACCTCGTCCGGATTGACGCCCTTGTGCGGCTCGCGGCCGAAGAAGTCCTTCACCGTCTCGACCACCTTGGGCATGCGGGTCATGCCGCCGACCAGTATGACCTCGTCGATCTCCGACTTCTTGAGGCCGGCGTCCTTTAGCGCCTGCTCGCAGGGGCCCACCGTCCGGGCCACCAGATCCTCGACCAGGGCTTCCAGCTTGGCGCGGGAAAGCTTGATGTTGAGGTGCAGCGGGCCTGACGCGTTCATCGAAATGAACGGCAGATTGACCTCGTATTGGGCGGTGGAGGAGAGTTCCTTCTTGGCCTTTTCCGCCTCTTCCTTGAGGCGCTGAAGGGCCAGCTTGTCCTTGCGCAGGTCGACCCCCTGCTCTTTCTTGAACTCGTCGGCCAGGTAGTCGACGATGCGAAGGTCGAAGTCCTCCCCGCCCAGGAAGGTGTCGCCGTTGGTCGCCTTGACCTCGAAGACGCCGTCGCCGATCTCCAGGATCGACACGTCGAAGGTCCCGCCGCCCAGGTCGTAGACCGCGATCTTCTTGCCGTCGTTCTTTTCCAGGCCATAGGCGAGCGCCGCGGCGGTCGGCTCGTTGATGATGCGCAGGACTTCCAGGCCGGCGATCTTGCCCGCGTCCTTGGTCGCCTGGCGCTGGGCGTCGTTGAAATAGGCCGGGACGGTGATCACCGCCTTTTCGACTTTTTCGCCAAGATGCGCCTCAGCGGCCTCTTTCATCTTCTGCAGGATGAAGGCGGAGATCTGGGGCGGCGAATAGTCCTTGCCGCGCGCCCGGACCCAGGCGTCGCCCGTGGGGCCCTTCACGATCTCGTAGGGCACCATGCCCTTGTCCTTGTCCACGACGGGATCGGAAAAGTTGCGGCCGATCAGCCGCTTGATCGCGAACAGGGTGTTTTCCGGATTGGTCACCGCCTGGCGCTTGGCCGGCTGGCCGACCAGGCGTTCCCCGTCGTCGAGGATCGCCACCACCGAAGGCGTGGTGCGCACGCCTTCGGCGTTCTCGATCACCTTGGGCTGCTTGCCTTCCATGATCGCGACGCACGAATTGGTCGTGCCAAGGTCGATACCGATAATCTTGCTCATAGGTCTGCTCTCTCTCGCTCCTTTGCGGCGAACGCGGCCTTCAAACAGCGAAGCGCCGTGTCTTGCGGCCGTCCCCGGCTTGCCCTTCAAATCTCCAGGAGCAAGGCTGGCTGCCCCTTGAAAACCCCTGACATGTGCTTCGGCGGCTGTTCCAGGATTTTCCAAGGAACGCGCCGCTTCGCGATCCGATATGGGAAAGAGGGCGGCGCTCGCAAGGGCGCCCCTAAGGCCGCGCGGCGCGGCGATTGGGCGGACGGAGGCTCGCCATCGGCTTTCGACTTTATCCCGGCCATCTGGACCTCGAGGCGCAGCGCGCCCTGGTCTTGGCGGTGATGGACGGGGAGAAGCGCGCGCCCTTCTATCGGCCGGTCACGCCGGGCGGCCAGGCGATGAGCGTGGAGATGACTAATTTCGGCGCCCTCGGCTGGGTCACCGACGCTCGCGGCTACCGTTACGAAGCCCGCCATCCGACGACCCGGGCGCCCTGGCCGCAGTTCCTGCGATCCCAGGC
>JACDGF010000130.1 GCA_013815405.1 Caulobacteraceae bacterium
GCCGGGCGGCGGTCATGCGGCGGGCCGCCGCGCGGCGGCGACCGCGCTCAAAGCCACCAGGCAGGCCGAGACCGCCGCGTTCCACCCGGCCATGGAGAGGCCGATGAAGACGAAGGGCGCCCGGTCGCAGCTCGGGGGCGCCATCTTGGCCCCGCGCAACAGGGCTTCGAGGTCGCCGGCGGTCACCTGCGTCGCGCCGCCGCTGCATGAAGCCGGCCCCGGCCACCATTTCCATTCCACCCCGGCGTGATAGGCGGCGAGGCCCGCGCTGGCCAGGAACGCCAGGCCGATCACGGCGCTGACCAACGGGGTCCAACGTGGCCCCAGCGGCGTCAGGTCGACCGCCACGCCGAACGCGGCGATCGTCAGGGCCAGCCAATAGGCGTCCCGCTCCTTGAGGCACAGACCGCACGGCGCCAGGTGGCCGAAGGTCTCGAAGGCGTGGGCGGCGCCGAGCATGACCGCGCAAGCGGCCAGAGCCGCCCAGGGCCAATGTCGCAAAAGCGCGGTCACGAGGGGCGATATGGCGGAATTCGGCGATCAGGGTAAGAGGCGGACCGCCAGAAGGACCGCGCCGGCCAGGGCGACGGCGCCGAGGGCGATGAGCGCCAGGCGCCGCTCGATGACCGGCAGGAGGGCGGGGCCGTAACGTTTCAGCACCGCGGCGATGGCGAAGAAGCGCAGCCCCCGGGTCGCCGCCGAGGCGGCCACGAAGACCGCCAAGTTGAAATGCGCCAGGCCCGAGGCGATGGTCACCAGCTTGTAGGGGATGGGCAGCAGCCCCTTGATCAGTATCACCCACAGGCCCCATTGGGCAAACCAGGCGCGGAAAGCGGCCTCCCCGTCGGGATGGCCCATGAGCGACAGGAGCCAATGCCCCACCGGCGCCAGGAAATAGCCGATGGCGTAGCCGGCCAATCCGCCGGCCACCGAACCGGCGGTGCATAGGCCGGCGTAGAAGAGGCCTCGGCCGGGCCGGGCGAGCACCATGGGGATCAGCAGGGCGTCCGGCGGGATGGGGAAGACCGAGCTTTCGGCGAAGGCGACGGCGGCCAGGGCGGCGGCGGCGTGGCGCGACGCGGAAAGCCGCATCACTTGGTGGTAAAGGCGCCCGAGCATCCTAGATGGCCGCGAAGGCGGCAGGCCAGGATTGATTCTTCCGCAAAAGTGTTTTGGACCTTACCATGGGCGACCACCTTGAGGAGACCGCGCCATGAACGCTCCCGCCGCCGTCGCCGCCGACCTGTTCGACAATCCGCTTGGCACCGACGGTTTCGAGTTCGTCGAGTTCACCGCGCCGGAACCGGAGCGCCTCAAGGGCCTGTTCGAATCGATGGGCTTCGCGGCGGTCTCGCGCCATCGCTCCAAGGAGGTGCTCCGCTTCGTCCAGGGCGACATCAACTTCCTTCTCAACATGGAGCCCGAAGGCCACCCCGCCACCTTCCGGGAGCGGCATGGGCCCAGCGCCAACGCCATGGCCTTTCGCGTCAAGGACGCCGGCAAGGCGCTGAAGCTGGCCGTGGCGCGGGGCGCGACGCCCGTCGCCGGCCGGGTCGGACCCATGGAGCTGAACATTCCGGCCATCGAAGGGATCGGCGGGTCGCACCTCTATCTGGTCGACCGCTACGGCGCCAAGCACATCTACGACGTGGATTTCCTGCCCATCGAAGGCGCGCCACACGCCGTGGAGGGGGTGGGGCTCACCTACCTCGACCACCTTACCCACAACGTCCATCGCGGCCAGATGGCGACGTGGGCGGAGTTTTACGAACGCATCTTCAACTTCCGCGAAATCCGCTATTTCGACATCGAGGGGGCCCAGACCGGCCTGATTTCCAAGGCCATGACCAGCCCGTGCGGCAAGATTCGCATCCCCTTGAACGAAAGCCAGGACGAGCACTCCCAGATCGAGGAATTCCTCAGGGACTATCGCGGCGAGGGCATCCAGCACATCGCCCTGGGAACCCCCGACATCTTCGCGGCGGTCGAGACCATGGGCGCGCGGGGCGTGAAGTTCCAGGATACCCCCGACACCTACTACGAGCAACTCGACGCCCGGGTGCCCGGCCACGGGGAGAACCTCCAGCGCCTGCGCGCCGACCGGATCCTGGTCGACGGCGCGCCCACCGAGGGCCAGGGCTTGCTGCTGCAAGTGTTCACCCAGAACATGATCGGCCCGATCTTCTTCGAGATGATCCAGCGCAAGGGCAACGAGGGTTTCGGCGAGGGGAATTTCAAGGCCTTGTTCGAATCCATCGAGGCCGACCAGATGCGCCGCGGCGTCCTGCCTCCCACGACCGACTAGCGCCAAGTGGCCGCCCGTAACTGGATCCCGGTCCGCGGCGCCCAGGGGCGCCACTCGCGCCAGGCCCATGCCGACATGCCGGAAGGCACCTATGAGCGGGAGGTGTCCAAGGAGGGGTTCTTCGGCCCCGCGGCCTTCTTTCATCACCGCCGGCCGCCCACGGGGTGGTCGAAATTCGAAGGGCCCCTGCGCCCCCGCGCCTTCGACCTGGCGGCCCTGAACGAGGCCTCGCCCTCGCCTTGGGCGGCGACCCGGGTGCTGGGCAACGCGGCGGTGGAGATCCGGTTCTGGAAGCTCGGGGGCCCGATGCCGGCCCTCGCGCGTAACGCCGACGGCGATCAGCTTCTATTCGTCCACCAGGGGCGTGGCGACCTTTTCTGCGATTACGGCCGCATCGCCTTCGAAGCCGGGGACTATCTCTATCTGCCGCGCGGGACGATGTGGCGGCTTTCGCCGCAAGGCCCGGCGGCCATCTTGATGATCGAGGCGACCGGCGGCCACTACACCCTGCCCGACCGCGGCATGCTGGGCCCCACCGCCGTGTTCGACCCGGCCATGCTCGATACGCCGGCGATGGACGAAGCCTTCCGCGCCCATCAGGACGAGGCCGGCGAGGTCGCCGTGGAGGTCAAGAAGCGCGGGCAGGTGTCGGTGGCGACCTTCCCTTACAATCCCCTTGACGCCGTGGGCTGGCACGGGGACCTGGCGCCCGCGCGGCTCAATGTGCGGTCTATCCGCCCCGTGGCCAGCCACCGTTACCATCTGCCGCCATCGGTCCACACCACCTTCGCCGCCGACCGCTTCGTGGTCTGCACCTTCGCCCCGCGTCCGTTCGAGACCGACCCCGGCGCGCTCAAGGTCCCGTTCTTCCACAACAACGACGATTTCGACGAGGTGCTGTTCTACCACGCCGGCGACTTCTTCAGCCGCGACAACATCGACGCGGGGATGATGACCTTCCATCCCAGCGGGTTCACCCACGGCCCCCATCCCAAGGCGCTGAAAGCCATGCTGGTCCAGCCCAAACCCGCCACCGACGAATACGCCGTCATGATCGACGCCCGCGATCCCCTCGACGTCGGCGACGGCGCCGCCGCGGTGGAGAACACCGCCTATGTCGACAGCTGGAAGGCGGCGGAGTGAGGGGGGTGTTTCTTTTCCCTCCCTCCCCTTCATGGGGAGGGACAGGCGGCGAAGCCGCCAGGGTGACGCAATCCGCGACAATCTCTTGCTCGGGGGGCTATCCGCCGACAGCCCCACCCGGCCCTTCGGGCCACCCTCCCCATGAAGGGGAGGGTGGGATCAAACGCCTCTCGCCCTCATGAAACTCGCCTCCCTCAAATCCGGCCGCGACGGGCGCCTAGTGGTGGTGTCACGGGACCTGGCGTGGTGCGTCGAGGCCGAGGACGTGGCCCCGACCCTGCAGGCGGCGCTGGACGACTGGGAGCGGTGCGAACCCCTTCTGCAAGGTCTCTCACTCGGCCTGGAGTTGGGCTCGGCGCCGCGCCTGCGCTTTCGCGAGCACGAGGCGGCCAGCCCCTTGCCCAGGGCCCATCAGTGGGCGGACGGTTCGGCCTATGTGAACCATGTCGCCCTGGTGCGCCGGGCGAGGGGCGCGGACATGCCGGAGAGCTTCTGGACCGACCCCTTGATGTACCAGGGGGGCTCGGACGGGTTCCTCGCCCCTCGCGATCCAATCCCGCTCGCCGACGAAGCCTGGGGCTGCGACTTCGAGGCCGAGGCGGCCGTGATCACCGGCGATGTGCCGCGCGGCGTCGACCCGGCGGCCGCCCTCGCCGCCGTGCGCCTGGTGATGCTGGTCAACGACGTCTCCCTGCGCAATCTGATCCCGGCGGAGATGGCCAAGTCCTTCGGATTCTTCCAATCCAAGCCGGCGTCGGCCTTCTCTCCCGTGGCGGTGACGCCGGACGAACTGGGCGAGGCGTGGAGCGGCGGCCGGCTCTCCGGGCCGGTCCTGGTCGAGCTGAACGGCAGGCTCTTCGGACGCGCCGACGCCGGCGTCGACATGACCTTCGATTTCGGCGCCCTGATCGCCCACGCCGCCAAGACGCGGGACCTCGCCGCTGGCTCGATCATCGGCTCGGGCACGGTCTCCAACCGCGGCCCCGACGGTGGCCCGGGCGCGCCGGTGGAGGCCGGCGGCGCCGGCTATTCCTGCCTAGCGGAACTGCGCACGGTGGAGACCCTGCTCACCGGCGCGCCCAGTACGCCATTCCTGAAGGCCGGCGATACGGTGCGGATCGAAATGCGCGGGCAAGACCGGCGCTCGATCTTCGGGGCAATCGAACAGCGGGTGGCGGCGGCGCCGGCATTGCCTTAGGAAGCGACGCAGGCGGGCGTGGCGGAATTGGCAGACGCGCCGGACTCAAAATCCGGTTCTGGTGACAGAGTGTCGGTTCGACCCCGACCGCCCGCACCAATTCGGACAGGAGCGGAGGAGGCGCGATGAGAGGGCTGTCGGCGATCGCCGGCGCGGCATTCGGCTTCTTCGCCGTGATTGGCGCGACTGGCGCCAAAGGCGCGTTGTCGCCGGATTGGAAACGCTGCGTGGGCGGGCAAGGATAAGCGCGGAGGATCAGGTCGCCGGATGTTCCTGGATCATCAGGATCTACAAGGACCATCCGAGGAGTCAGTTGGACGCGCTGATATTCCGCGGGAGGGCTTGGAGCGCGAAAGGTGACGAACCCCGGGCAATCGCCAACTACAACTTGGCTCTCGGGCTAGCTCCGGAGTCCCTGGAGGCGCTCTTGGCGAAATGTTCTCGGGCGGCGGCCCGGGCGTCGCGCATCATCATGCGGATATCTTCCTCTTCGAGCCGGGGTCGGACCGCTATCTTGGCCGGCTGTGCGGCTACGCCCAATGCCCCAAGGGAAAATCCGACTGCCTCACACCGGGGTGCGGACTGGCGCCGTTCCTGAAGCAGCATGAGGGCTTCTCGCTCTACCTGGACGCCTTGGCGCCGGATCGGACCGTCCCGCTGTTCGACCGCGCGGCGGGATTATTGCGTCTCGCCGCCGATCTCGACGCCGGGACGCCCTGACCCGAGCGAATGGCGTGACGGTCGTTTTCGATCGCGGCGGCGCCTATTTTGATTTGAAAGCAAGAGCCGGAGCGGCGAGCGGATCGCCGGGCGGCAGGATGGGCGCGGATTGAAAGGAAAGGATGCCCCGATGAACGCCTCGCTCGCCCACACGCCCACGCACCCCGCGGCCAGGACGCCGACCGCCAAGGACCCTCGCTGGGCCCACGTGGTCGCGCGGGACCCCGCCGCGGACGGCCAATTCTACTATTCGGTCGCCACCACCGGCGTCTTCTGCCGGCCCTCCTGCCCGTCGCGGACGGCCAATCCGGCGAACGTCGCGCTGCACGATACGCTGGAGGCGGCGCGGGCGACCGGATTTCGGCCGTGCAAGCGCTGCCGGCCGGACGAGCCGGCCCCGGAGACGCGCAACGCCGCGATCGTCGAGCGCGCCTGCCGCCGGATCGAAGAGGCCGAAACGGCGCCCGCCCTGGCCGAGCTGGCCGGCGCGGCCAATCTCAGCCCCGGATATTTCCACCGGCTGTTCAAGGTCGCGACGGGCCTGACCCCCAAGGCCTATGGCGCCGCCCATCGGGCCGAGCGGGTGCGCCGCGAACTGGGGCGGAGCCGGACCGTGACCCAGGCGATCTACGACGCCGGCTTCAATTCCAGCGGTCGCTTCTATGAGGCGTCGGGCGAGACGCTCGGCATGACTCCCACCGCCTGGCGAGCCGGGGGCGCCGACGCCGACATCCGCTTCGCTGTCGGCCAATGTTCCCTGGGCGCGATCCTGGTGGCGATGAGCGGAACGGGCGTCTGCGCGATCCTGATCGGCGACGACCCGGACGCCCTGGCGCGGGATCTCCAGGACCGTTTCCCGCGCGCCCGCCTGACTGGCGGCGAGACGGACTTCGAGGCCGAGGTGGCGCGCGTGGTCGGTCTGGTCGAGGCGCCCCGGATCGGGCTCGATCTGCCCCTCGACATCCGGGGCACCGCCTTCCAGCGGCGGGTGTGGGCCGCCCTGCGCGCCATCCCCCCGGGAACTACCGCGAGCTATGCCGGCGTCGCCCGGGCGATCGGCGCGCCGGGGTCGGCGCGCGCCGTGGCCGGCGCCTGCGCGGCCAACCCCCTGGCGGTGGC
>JACDGF010000131.1 GCA_013815405.1 Caulobacteraceae bacterium
GGCCTGGCCGGCGGTCAGCACCCGCCGCACGGTCATGACGTGGATGACGGTCTCGCGTTGAAGCTCGCCCATGGCGGCGTGGAAGCGGCCGATGGCGCGTTCGGCGCTCGGCCCATAGGCGTGTTCGGTGACGATGGCGCGGGCCAGATCGGCGTTGGCGGCGCGCATCTCGGTCTCCAGCGCCCGGCGACGGACGGCGAAACCCGCTTCCAGCGCCGCAATCCGTCGAGCCTGGGCGGCGTCGAGATGGAGCGTACGATGCAGGACTTCGTCGAGGCCGGGGGCGTGGGACGCTTGAGCGAGGCCGTGGCGGACGCCCAGCCAGCCTCCGGCAAGCCCCGCGAGCGCCGTGGCGAGGATCAGGGCGACGATCAGAGCGGCGTGACGCCTCACTCGCCGGCGCCGATCAGGCGGGTGGAGGGCGCCAGCGCCATGCGCGGGGAAAACACGCCAAAGCCCCCGGGCTCGGCGAAGGACCGGGCGCTCGCCCCGCCCCACGTGAGGCCAGCGGCGAGGGCGACGGCCAGAGCCCCGCCTTGCAGCGCGCCGACCACGGCCATCCGTCGATCCGCCGCCGCCCGCTCCGCCACGCCGCGCCAGATCGCCGCTTCGAGGCCAAGGAGGGGCGCGTCGCTGCCGGTGAGAAGCAGGGCGTCGATGTCATCGTCGGTCATTTGTGGCCCTCGTCGAAGCGGTTCCTCACCCTCTCCTCTACGCGGCTCGACGCGCAACCCCTCGCACGTCTCCCCTGGAGCTACGGCTACCGCGTCACTTAGCCCTCTCCCCCGTGAAGAACGGGGGAGAGGGCTTAAGCAAGGTAGAGACGCGGCTATCCCGGCGGCTTGGGATCGCGGGTAGTCGCGGGCCAGGGCTCGCGTTGGGAGGCCCCGTCGCCTTCGTCGGTGTGTTCGATCACGGCGGCGACCGAGGCGGGGGGCAGGGCCTCGTCCAGCTCATGAACCTCGACGAGGTTGGGGAAGAAGGCGAGCCGGCCGGCGATCACCTCCATGGCCGGGTAGGGGTGCTCATAGGACCAGGCCGCGTTCTCGGCGATCGCACCGTCCATCATCAGGGTGAAGTAGTTGGCGTGGCCCTTGTAGGGGCAGTGGGTGTCTCGCGTCGTGGGGGCGAAATAGGCCATGTCGACGTCGGCGCGGGGGAAGTAGGCGACCGGCTTGTAGGACGCCTCGCGCAGCATCAGCACGCCGGCGCTGTCGGCGATCACATGGCCTCGATAGAGCGCCTGCATCCGGCGCGGATGGCCCTCGACCGTGATGGGATGATCGGGGCCGGGTGTCTTGATGGCGTCCATGGGTGGCCAAGCCTTTCGTCGCGGTCCGCGAGCCCTCGTCAGGTGGGTCCCGCCGGGGCCGGGCGGAAGGGGTCTGCTTGTGAATTCCCCGGCGGCGTGATTGGTTGCCGGCGAACAGAAGCCGGCGCCCGCCAGCCGGCCACATCCACGCGAAGCCGGGCCGGGGCGCCATGAACAGCATCGTCGTCATCGCCGGGGTGATCATCACCCTGGCCACGGGCATTCCGGTGATGATGCAGATCCTGCGCGATCATCCGCGCGGCCTGTTCATCCTGTTCTTCGCCGAGATGTGGGAGCGGTTTTCCTACTACGGCATGCGCGGCCTGCTGGTGTTTTACCTCACCCAGCAGTTCCTGTTCGACGACAAGGTGGCCAACGGCCAGTACGGCTCCTACGCCACCCTGGTCTATCTGCTGCCCCTGATCGGCGGGACATTGGCGGACCGCTATCTGGGCGCGCGCAAGGCGGTGGCGTTCGGGGCCCTGCTGCTGGTGGCCGGCCACATGACCATGGCCATCGAGGGGCCGCCGGCCCATCAGGTGCTGACCTGGCATGGCGCGCATTATGAATTCAAGGTGACCGGCCGGGGCGACACGCGGGTCGCCAAGCTGATGGTGGCGGGCCGGGGCTACGACTTCGGCCAGAAGCCCGGCGGCGACTTCGAGGTCAAGGGCCTGCCGGCCGCCTCGCCCCTGCCGGCGGTTCTTCCCGCGGGCTCCTTTTCGATGACCAAGGAGGGCCGGATCCCGGTCTTCGTCGACACCCTGTATCTGGCCCTGGCCCTGATCATCATGGGGGTGGGGTTCCTGAAGGCCAACATCTCCTCGATCGTGGGCCAGCTCTACGCCCAGGGCGACCCCCGGCGCGATCCCGGCTTCACCCTCTACTACTACGGGGTCAACCTGGGGGCCTTCTGGGCGGCGATCCTGTGCGGCTACCTCGGCCAGAACTACGGGTGGAAATACGGCTTCGGCCTGGCCGGGGTGGGCATGCTGGCCGGATACGTCACCTTCATGATCGGCAAGCCGCTGCTGCGGGGCCGGGGCGAGCCGCCCGACCCGGCCCGGCTGGCCCGGCCCCTGGTCGGCCCGGTCAATCTCGAATGGCTGATCTATCTGGGCGGGGTGGTCGCGGTCGGCGCGGTGTGGATCCTGGTCCAGCACAATGCGGTGGTCGGCTGGGCGCTGCTCCTTGGCTCGGCGGCGGCGCTTTCGTATGTCGGCTATTTCATGGCCACGCGATGCGGCAAGGTGGAGCGCGAGCGGCTCTTCCTGGCCTTCGTCCTGATCTTCGGCGCGATCGTCTTCTTCACCCTGTTCGAACAGGCCGCCACCTCCCTCAACCTCTACGCCGACCGCAACACCAATCTCGCCCTGACCCGCGCGCCGATCGTCTTCCACGCCCTGGGCCAGGAGGTGTTCCTCGGCACGCGGGCGATGATCATGGCCGCCACCACAGCCCCCGGCGCGTGGTGGATCGACACCGGTTTCGGCGCCGCCCAGACCCAGTCGTTCAACGCCGGCTTCATCCTGATCTTCGCGCCGGTCTTCGCGGCCCTGTGGGGGTGGCTGGGCCGCAGGGGGCGCGACCCCAATCCGGTGACCAAGTTCGGCCTGGGCCTGGCGCAGGTCGGCCTGGGATTCCTGGTCATCGTCTGGAGCCAGGGCCTGGCCGACGCCCACTTCCGCCTGCCCTTGCTGGTGCTGGCCTTCACCTATCTGCTGCACACCACCGGCGAGCTTTGCCTGAGCCCCGTGGGCCTCTCGGAGATCACCAAGCTCGCGCCGCCGATCCTGGTCTCCACCCTGCTGGCGGTCTGGTTCCTGGCGGTCTCGGCGGCGGAATACATCGGGGCGATCATCGCCCAGTTCGCGGGCACGGCCACGGCGGGCGGCCAGGTCCTCGACCCCAAGGCCGCCCTGGCGACCTCGCTCGGCATCTTCAACACCATCGGCTGGGCGGGGGTCGGGTTCGGCGTGGCGTTCCTGGGCCTGGCGCCCTTCATCAAGCACTGGGGCCACGGGGTGAACGATCCGGCCAACCATCCGGCGGCGGAGCCCTCGGCCCAGGCGGCGCTCAACCAAACGTCTTGAGCACCCGGAAATAGAGCAGACGGCCGAAGTGGAGGTCGCGCAGGTCGGTGAAGGCCAGGGGCGAGGTGTTGCGCGTATCGACATAGACGTTGCGGACATGCTCGAAACCGCGCGCGCCGAGATTCTGGATCTCCGCGCGGAAGACCAGATCGGGTCTGGGCTTGTATTCGGCGAACAACACGACGTAGGTCTTGAGCTTGTCGGTGTCGATTTCGTCGAACCGGTAATAGACCTCCTGCCACTGGTTGTAGATGTCGAAGCCCCAGGTCGCCTTGAAGCGCGGGATCCCCTGGGTGAAATGGGCTTCGGCGCTCAGCGGGCGCAGGCCGGAGATCGGCCGCGGCTGGCCGGTGGTGGGATCGATCACCCGGGACCATCGCCAGGTGGCCTGACCGGTCAGCAGGCCGCGCGGGATGGCGAATTTGTCGGTCGGCAGGGTCAGGGTGAACGCGACCTCGTCCTTGGTTCCGTTCCCGATATTGCCCGGCGCGTCGAACGTCCCCGCCGGATCGAAGATCGGCGCGCGGTCGATGACGTCGGCGAGGAAGAAGTGGCGCCAGGTGACCGTGGCCTCGGCGGCGCTCCAGAACCGCCGGTCGTAGGCGGCCTCGAGCACCCAGTCCTGCTGGGGGTTCAGGTTGGGGTTGCCGGCGTGGACGGTGCCGGTGTTCAAGGTCGCGGCGGAGGCGGCGAAGTCGTCGAAGTTGAGCTGGCCGACCTCGTGCTCGGCGCGCAGGCGGATCTGGTCGGCGCCGTCCGGCGACCAAGTCAGGGCGAGCCGCGGCTTGGGGTAGAACAGGGTCTTGGCGTTGATCACGTCGCCGGCGGAGGCGATATGCGACACCTCGCCGCGCAGGCCCGCTTCGACCGTGAGGGTGGGCCGGGCCTGCCAGGTGGCGGTGGCGAAGGCCTCGCCCCGCGCCTCGGTGACCCGGACATTGGCGGCCGGCAGGTCGATCGGAACCCCATTCTGGGCATAGGTGGTGCGGGTCTGGAGCCAGTTGTAGTCGCCCTCGGCGCCGGCCTGCACCGACAGGGCCTTGCTGGCCTCATAGGTGACGGTCGCGCGGGCGATGCTTTCGCCGGTGGTCTTGCGCAGGGCGAAGTCGGCGGCGAACCCGTCGGTCTGGTAGTCGTCGGTGATCGGCTTGCGGCCCAACTGCTGGAGCAGGAAGGTCTCGACCCGAGCGCGCGGGCCGAGCGCCCGGTCATAGCGCAGGCCAATCTCGAACGTCTCGGGGCTCTCGTGATAGTGTTCGAATTCACGGACCGGCGAGTCGAGGTGACGGTCGAAGATCGTAAGGTCGTAGGGGGCGAGGAAGATCGAACCGTTGACCCGCAGCTTGCCGCCAAAGACGGGCCTCTCGATCGCCGCCGTCGCCTTGTAGTTGTGGACCTCGCCGAGGGAATGCTCCTGGGCGGTGAACAGGGTCGCCCCGGCCGCATCGACGCGGATCCTGGGCCCGTCTCCCGCCCCGTCGTCGAAACCCCGCGCGACCAGCAGGGATCCCTCCAGGGTGGTCGCGCCGGCGCGTTTGGAGCCCTCCGCGCGCGCACCGAATCCCAGCCGGCCGTCCGGAGCGTGAGTGGTCGAGGCGGCGAGGGTGAGCTTGGCGCCAGCGTCGGAGCGGCGCACGACATTAGCCAGGACCGTCTTGCCCTGCATGTCGATCCCCGGCGCGCCGCCGCGGATCACGTCGATGCGCAGGACCGAGGAGACCGAGATCCGCTTGAGGATCTGGTCCAGGCCGTCATCCTTGGACGCGGGCCGGGCGCCGTCGATCAGCACATTGCCGGCGGCGCCGCCGAAGCCGCGCACCGTATCGCCCTTGTCGAAGGTGAAGCCCGGCAGGAGGGAGACCATGTCCAGGGCCGTGGTCGGCTGGGCGGCGACAAAATAAGCGGGCGGGTAACTCGTCACCGCGGTCGAGGCGCGCGGCGAGGGAGGCGGGGGGAGCGGGGCCGGGGCGGCGGCGGGCGCGACGGCCAGAACCGCCGCCGCGGCGATACCCAGACTCATGGCCTGCCTCCGAACCTCGAGCGTCTAGCTCGCAAGGCCGGCGCGGGGACGCCAGTTAATTCGCGGTAAGCCCCGCGCCGCCCACCGTCAGGCCGGTGATCTTGAGGGAGGGCTGGCCGACGCCCACCGGGACGCCCTGCCCGCCCTTGCCGCAGACCCCGATCCCCGGATCGAAGGCGAAGTCGTCGCCGATCATGGTCACCCGGGTGAGGGCCGAGGGGCCGTCGCCTATCAGCGTGGCGCCCTTGACCGGCGTGGTGATCCTGCCGTTGTCGATGAGGTAGGCCTCGGTGCACTGGAAGACGAACTTGCCGTTGGTGATGTCCACCTGGCCGCCGCCGAAGTTGGCGCAATAGAGCCCCCGGGAGGTCGAGGCGATCATCTCCTCGCGGTTGGAGGCGCCGGCGAGCATGCCGGTGTTGGTCATGCGCGGCATGGGCAGATAGGCATAGGACTGGCGCCGGCCGTTGCCGGTGGGCGCCATGTTCATCAGCCGCGCGCTCTGCCGGTCGTGCATGAGGCCGACCAGGATCCCGTCCTCGATGAGCAGCGTGCGCGAGCTGGGGGTGCCCTCGTCGTCCACGGTCAGGGAGCCGCGGCGCCCGTCGAGGGCGCCATCGTCGAACACGGTGACGCCCGGCGCGGCCACCCGCTCGCCGATCCTGCCGGCGAAGGCCGAGGTCCCCTTGCGGTTGAAGTCGCCTTCCAGCCCATGGCCGACCGCCTCGTGCAGCAGCACCCCGTTCCAGCCCGGGCCCAGCACCACGTCCATTTCGCCGGCCGGGCAATCGACCGCTTCGAGGTTGACCAGGGCCTGGCGCAGGGCCTCCTCGACCTGGTCGCGCCACCCCTCGGGGGTGATCCAGGCTTCGAAGCCGGCCCGCCCCCCGGCGCCCGACGAGCCGCTCTCGCGCCGCCCGTCCTTGTCGACGGTGATCTGCACGTTCAGGCGGACCAGGGGGCGGATGTCGCGGATCAGCCGGCCGTCGGCGCGCAGGATCTCCACCACCCGCCGCTCGCC
>JACDGF010000132.1 GCA_013815405.1 Caulobacteraceae bacterium
CGCCTGCAGATTCTCCTCGGTGATGTCGGGCGCCCGGCCCGCGAACTCGCCCGCCAGCATGGCCTCGAAGGCGCCCACCGCCGGCGCGATCGGGATGTCGCCGAGGCCCACCCCCGCCGCCGCCGCGCAGGCCGCCGCGTCGTCCAGGCTCGCCCGGCTGGTGTAGCGCGAGGGCAGCATGAACGCCCGCACCTGATCCGGCCCCAGGGCGTCGCGCGCGCCGACCAAACTGAGGGCCGAATCGATCCCCCCCGAAAGGCCCAGCAGCACGCCGGAAAAGCCCGACTTGCGCACATAGTCCCGCAGGCCCAGGACCATGGCGCGGTAGATCTCCTCGGGTCCACTCGGCCAGTCCGCATGCGGAGCGTCCACGCACCGCCAGCGGCCGGCGCCCCGCTCCCAGGTCGAGCAGGCGAGGGCCTCCTCGAACATCGGCAGGCTCATGCGCATCTCGCCGTCGGAGCCCAGCGCGAAGGAGCCGCCGTCGAACACCAGCTCGTCCTGACCGCCCACCTGGTTGACATAGATCAGCGGCAGGCCGGTCTCGGCCACCCGCGCTCGGGCCACCGTCAGGCGCTCGCCGTCGGCGGTGCGGCGGAACGGCGAGCCGTTGGGGACCAGCAGGATCTCCGCCCCCCGCGCCTTCAGGTCCCGGCAGGGCGCCGGCCCCCAGATGTCCTCGCACACCGGCACGCCGATCCGCGCGCCCGCCGCCTCGAACAGGCCCGCCGCCTCGCCCGGCGCGAAGATCCGCTTTTCGTCGAACACCCCATAGTTGGGCAGGTCGATCTTGAACGACACCCCCCGCACTTCGCCCCCCGCGATCAGGGCCACGGCGTTGCGCGGGCGCCCGTCCTTCCCCGCCCAGGGCAGGGTCACCAGCCCCGCGCAACCGCCCGCCGTTTCCCTGGCCAGGCGCTCCAGCGCCTCGCCGCAGGCGCGCAACGCCGCCGGCTTGAGCGCCAGGTCCTCGGGCGGATAGCCGATCAAAAACAGTTCGGAAAAAAGCGCGATGTCCGCCCCGGCCGCCGTCGCCTGCGCCATCCGCGCCCGCGCCAGCGCCGCGTTGCCGGCGATGTCCCCCACCGTCGGATTGGCCTGGACGGACGCGACGACGAGACGATCGGGCATGGCGCGTATCTAGCGAGCCCCGCGCCCATCCCCAAGCCCCGGGGCGCCCGCCGTCAGTCGTCCCGGTGCACCCGTTCGCGGCGTTCGTGGCGTTCCTGGGCTTCCAGGCCAAAGGTGGCGATCGGGCGGGCTTCCAGGCGGGCCAGGCCGATCGGCTCGCCGGTCTCCTCGCAATAGCCGTAGGCGCGCTCGTCGATCCGCCGAAGCGCGTCGTCGATCTTGGCGATCAGCTTGCGCTGGCGGTCGCGGGTGCGCAGCTCCAGGGCCCGGTCGGTCTCGGAGGAGGCCCGGTCGGCGAAGTCGGGATGGTTCTCGGTCTCGGACTGGAGGTGGGTCACCGTCTCGCGCGCCTCGCGCAGGATGTCGTCCTTCCAGTCCAGCAGCCTGTGCTTGAAATAGTCGAGCTGGCGTTCGCTCATGAACGGCTCGTCCTCCGAGGGACGGTAGTCCGGGTCTTTCAAACGCACCACAGACGCAGACATCGACGCCTCGCACCCTGCCCCGCCAGGGCCGTCTTTCGCGACCCCGCGGCCCGGCGCTTACAACAAAACCGGACGCAGGGGCAATCGGCCTTGCGACGACCGCGCCCCAGGCTCGCTGTGTGTGGTATTTTCGTTCGAACCACGAGGAGAAGCGCCATGAACGCGGCCGCCGCCGAAGCCCACGTCGCGCGCGTCCGCGCCGACGGCTACACCATCGTCGAGGACGCCATAGAGCCGGATCTGGTCGAGGCCCTCGCCGCGGCGCTGGACCGCCTCGAGCGCGACCTGGGCGCCCGCCCGGCCGACAACGGCTTCGAGGGGCGCGCGACCGTGCGGCTCTACAACCTGCTCGCCCGGGGCGGGCCGTTCGACCAGGTTCCCGCCCACCCCGCCGTCCTGCCCATCGTCGAGGGGGTGCTCGATCCGGGCTGCCTGATCTCCTCCCTCTCCTCGATCGCCATCGAGCCGGGCGAGGCGGCCCAGCCGATCCACGCCGACGATATGGTCATCCCGCTGGAAAAGCCCCACGCGCCGATCGTCTGCAACTCCATGTGGGCGCTCACCGACTTCACCGCCGCCAACGGCGCGACGCGCCTGGTTCCGGGCAGCCATCGGCGGCCCAACCCCGAATACGGCGGCGCCTACGAGACCGTGGCGGCCGAAATGCCGAAGGGAAGCGTCCTCGTCTGGGACGGCGCCCTGTGGCACGGCGGCGGAACCAACACGACGCAGGCGCGGCGCACCGGCGTCGCCATGAACTACTGCGCCGGCTTCATCCGCCAGCAGGAAAACCAGCAACTCGGAATTCCCCCCGCCCTGGTCCGCCGCTTCCCGCCCCGTCTCCAGGAGCTCGTCGGCTACGGCGTCTACCGCGCCCTGATCGGCCATATCGACAAGGACAGCCCCGCCCGGCGGCTGAACGGCGGCGGGGAGTTCCAGTCGATCTGGGATCGGGGGTGAGGGGTAAGATTCGAGGTTATAGATCCTCCCCCGTCTCTATTGCGGGGGCGGGGGACCCCGAAGGGGTGGAAGGTGCGCGCGCGATGCGGAGCAGGTCATCGACGGTGACCGCCTGGATGAAGGTCGGCTCCGAGCCTCCGTTCGCGACCTCGCGGAAATGGGCTTCGCCGCAGCGGATCTTGGCCGCTTCCCTTGGCCGCAGGTCGTCGATCAGCAGATTGGCCTTGGTCTCCACGACGAAATAGAGCCGGTCGCCCTCGGTGGTGGCGATCAGCACCGCCCAGTCGGGATTGTAGGCCCCGAGCGGCGTGGGAACCTTGAACCAGTCGGGCAGCTTGGCGAACACCTTGACCGCCTCGTTGGCATTCAGCCCTTCGGCGAAGGTCCGCTCGGTGGTCGAATCATAGCGTATCTGCTCGGTGACGCTTTTTTCCGCCGCGATCATCTTGTCGAGGTATCCCTGAAGTTCCTCGGCTTCGAACAGCGCCTGGGCATAGTAGCTCTCGGCGGCGATCTTCACTCGGTTGATCGACTGCGCGGCCTGGTCGATGAAAGCTGCGGGATTCACCCGCAGGTCGTCCAGCCGGCCGCTGTCCACCAGCACGCGCGCCAGGGTCTTGCGGGTCAGCTGGGTGCGATTCTGCAGTTCGCCCAGCACGTCGAGGACATCGAAGGTCTCCGGCGTGAGGGCGATGAAATCCGAGGTCGTCTCCTCCACGCCGGCGACGCCGGCGCGAGTAACCTCGTATCGCGCCTTGCGCCAGCGCGCCTGCGCCCGGGCGACCAGGATGTCGGCCTTCAGGCGAGCCGCAGCCTGCACGATCAGGGCCTCATTGTCGAACACCATGCGGTAGGTGGTCTTGGCTTTGATCCGGTCCCACAGGGCGCGAAAATCCTCGCCCAGGAAGATTTCGCGGTTGAGCGCGATCGGCCGTTTCTTGTCGGCGTCGCGCACCTCCAGGCGGCCGGCCAGCTTGGTCAGGAGCGCGCGGGCGGCGGGAGCGACGGCGTCGAAGGCTTCCGGAAGAGCAAGGGTTCCGGCCTTCAGTTCGCGCCGCAGGCTGTCCTCGATCCGGCCCTTGGCGTCGACGAAGCCCTGGTCTCGCAGGAAGTCGAAGAGAGCGGCGGACCGCGCGACGCCCACGGGCTCCAGCTCGCCGTCGGCATCCTCGAACGACAGGGCCGCGAAGGCGTTCTGCTCCACGGTTCCGAACTTGATGCCCAGATCATCCTCGATCTGCTTCTGCAGGCCCTCGGCGAAGGCGGCGTAGCTCTCGTCGGCGACCACGGTCAGGACGTTCAGGCCTTCGTCCCGCCGCCGCTCGCCCTTGCTGTCGACGCACAGGCGCAGGCCCCGGCCGATGGTCTGACGCCGCTCGCGGTCCGTACCCGGCTCGCGCAGCATGCAGATCTGGAACACATTGGGATTGTCCCACCCCTCGCGCAGGGCGGAATGGGAAAAGATGAACCGCAGCGGCTCCGCCTCATCCAGCAGCCGCTCCTTGTCGCGCATGATTAAGCGAAAGCCCCGTTCGGCGTCCTCGCGGCTCGTGGCGTTCTTCATTTCGCCCGCCGCGTTCAGCTCCGGTTCGGTCACCTTGCCGTGGCGGTCCTTCGAGAAATAGCCGTCGTGAGCGCTCGCCGGATCGGCTGGCGTCTTGCTGAACAGCGAGTCTTTGTAATCGGGATGGGCGGCGAGCTTGCGGTACTCCTCTTCGAAGAAGACACCGTATTTGCCGAGAGAGCGCGCGCCCTCCGGGCCATGGACGCGGTAGTGATCGACGCGATCGATGAAGAACAGGCTGAGCACCTTGATGTGCTGGGGCTTCAGCACCTTTTCCCGATCGAAATGCTCCTTGATGACGCGCGCGATCATCCGCCGCACGACGCTGTCGCGGTCGACGTCGCCGTGGGCCTCCCCGACGCTGAAATACTTGACCTCGCCGGGCAGATTCAGCTGAAGCCAAGCCCCGGACGCGCCGCGCTCGATCGTCCCGATGGAACATCGCGATAGACGTCCCGCTTGGTCAGCTCCGCCAGATCCTGACCGTCCTGCACGACCCGCGTTTGGCGTAGCACCCCGCCGGCGCCCTGAACGTCCACCTCCACCGTCGCGGTCGGCGCCCGGCCTTTGGAGAATTTCAGATCGAGGACGTGGAGATAGGGCGCGTTGTGCGCCCCGCTGATCTCCAGCCCGGCCACGTCGATCCGCTTGACCAGCTTCTGCTCATAGGCGTCCACGGCGTCCAGGCGATAGATCATGTGGTACGGAGGCTTGGGGGTGGCGGAATAGCGCAGGGTGCAGAGCGGCTTCATCTGGGCCAACGCCTCGCGCCCCTTGCCGAAGGCGCCCCCCTCGATCGATTGCGGCTCGTCGACAATCACCACTGGCCGCGTGGCGCGGACCAGGTCCACCGGCCGGTCGCCGCCGGTGCGCTCATGGGGGGTGTAAAAGACATTGGTGTCGAGCTTGTTCAGGGCGCCGATGGTGGCGACCATCACCTTGATCGTCGCCGAGGTCGCGAAGTCGCGAACCTGTCCGAGCTTTCCGCTGTCATAGACGAAGGGGTCCATCGGCTGGCCGGCGTAGAGGGCGCGGAAGTGATCCCGGGTCATCTCCAGGGTCTTGGCCACCCCCTCGCGGATGGCCACCGAGGGAACGACGATCACGAACTTGGTGAGGCCGAAGCGCCGGTTGAGCTCGAAGATCGTGCGCAGATAGACATAGGTCTTGCCGGTTCCCGTCTCCATCTCGATGGTGAAGTTCATGCCCTCCAGGGCGTCGGCCGGGGCCAGGGCGTGACGAAGCTGGACGGCGCGCAGATTGGCGAGAATCTCTTCGGGCAGGAGTTGCAGCCGGTTGCCCACGCCCAAGCCGTCGTCCTCAAGGGCGAGTTCAGCCTGGGCCGGATCGGCCTGGGCGCGCGACACCGTGAATTCGGTGCGGTTGATCTCCTGGCCCTTGAAGAGGTCGCACGCCGCCTCGATCGCCGCCCGCTGATAGGCGAGGTCGGACTCGAAGCGGAACTTCATACGCTGGCGACCTTCAGCAGCTGTTCGCCGAGCCTCTGTTCCAGGATCGCCGCCACATTGGTCTTGGCCACATCGTTCTCGAACCCGGCGTCCTTGAAGAAGACGGTGGTCTGGGCGACCGGCTCGAGGGCCAGCACCCATGCCGCCATGCCGTCCGCCAGGGCCTCGGCGCCGGCCGCCTTGACCTCGCCCAGGCACACCACCAGCGCCCCGCCGCCAAAGGCGTGGACCTCGCGGCTGGCGATGGTCTTCACCACCGCCGGTTCGACCAGGTCGATGCCCTGCTTGAGCAGCAGCTCGACCAGCAGGTCGTCCTCGGTGCGGCCGGGGACAAGGTTGTCGGCGGCGCCCAGCAGATCCCCCTCCAGGTCGGCGCCGGGCGCCCAGGTCTTGAGGTTGGAGGTCGCCAGCTTGTAGACGCGGAACCCCAGGTCGGCGGTGGTGTCGGGATGCTCCGACCTGATCTTCGCCGCCGCCCGCCGCAGCCGCTCCTTGGTCAGCTCGGCAATGTTGCGCGGCTTGCCGATGGAGTCGCAGAAGTCGGCGGCGGCGCTTCCGGCGTCGTCCTGTCCATCGAAGGTCTCCGGCAGCTGCACCAAAATGTAACGTCGGCCACCTTCGTTTGCAGCGTTCCGCGCCATCACCGCGTGACCAGTGGTTCCGGAGCCCGCAAAGAAATCCATAACCACGACGTTCGTAATTGCTCAGCCCCCTGGTGCGGCCGGCCATTTGGCGGTTTGACACCGGAATCTCGTATGTGATTCAAACTTGGGGTGGAGCGTGAAGTCATTGATTCGCTTGACCGAGAGGGTCTTGTTCGCCT
>JACDGF010000133.1 GCA_013815405.1 Caulobacteraceae bacterium
TGCTGGAACCGCCGCCACGCCGGCTCGGGCCGCGCCCGCTCCAGACTGGCGGCGTCGGCGAAGAGCAGGGCGTCGGGCACGTCGAGCCGGCCCGCGGCGGACTGGTTCTGCTGCGGCAGCCAGTCGGCCCAGCCAAGCACCTCCTCCAGCGCTGGAAAGATCAGCCCCGCCTCGGTCTCCGCCTCGTTGGGCGCGCGCTGACGCGCGAACGGCGCCAGCAACCCCCCCAGCCGCTCCCGCGCCGCCTCCACCCGCGCGTCGGTCAACGCGCGCCAAGCCGGTTCGGACGTCACGCCTTCCAGCAGGAAGTCGCGGGTGAAGAGGCCGCCTTGGATCATGGGGTGGTCAGGGTCCGGATAGGATGTTGATCATAGGGCGGGACCTCCCAAACGGAACGCGCTCCGCCACGACCTTCAGGCTCTCAGACCGAGCGCGCGTAGCCAGGCATCCACTTGGCCGAAAGCATCGGTCTGCCACTGGTCCGGCGTTCGCTCGCCTTGGATTTGGCTAGCTTCCACGAAGCGACGCACGCAGGTGGGACCGTACCCCTCCGGCCCGTCGAACTTTTCGGCGATCATCGCGAAGCCCGCCGCGCCCTCCGCGTCGAGCAACGGACGGCAGGCCTCCGCCAGCGCCCCAGGCCCGCCGGGAAAGTTCCGGACGCAATAGTACACGTCGTAAGCGTCCTTCTGCTTGTGCCGGTTGTGTATGGCATAGCCCTTCATCGCGAGGAGCGCCGGGATCGAGGCGACCGCGATCTCCACCCGGTTGATGCCGCCGTCCGGCATCGGGCCGTCGATCGCCACCATCTGGTAGAAACGCAACGCCAAGTCCGCGCCGTCCGCCCGCTGGACGGCGAAGTCACGGACGAGCGGCGGGATGTTTTTCACGATCTCGGCGTCCTTCGGCATCAGGAAGTCCACCAGCACCTCGATCGGCGGCGCCCCTTCCTCCGTCGCCGAAACGTTACGAACGAGCTGAAAGCGCCGCAGGCCCTCCCGCCTGCGATAGCCGGCGCTCATCAGGGACTCGACCAGGGTGGCGTACTCGCCGTGGCCAAGTGCTTCGGCATTCAGACTGAGGTCGATGTCGAAGGTGCCGACGCGCGGCATTTCCGGGTTGTCCAACAGAAGCCAGGGCACGGCGCCGCCGATGACGGCGAACTTGCCCTGGAAGCTTCCCAGGATCTGGCCGATCTCGATCAGGACGGATTTGACGGCGGCGGTGGTGCGGTCGTCGTATTCGGCCGCGGATTGGGGTTCGCGGGCCATCAGGCCGACCAGGTCAGGGCCTGACGGCGTAGATGGTCGGCCGCCTCCTCGCCACGCTCGCCCGACGTCGCGAGGTCGAGATAGGTCTGGGCCGCGCCGGTGGTGAAAACGCCGGCCGCCGGCTCTATCGCGTCCTCGAACAGGCCGTCGTCGACGAGCTGTATGACCACGTTCTCCCCCCGGGCGGCGGGCTCGAGTCGCAGCTCCGCCTGGAGCCTCGGCATCCCCTCGGCGTTGGCGTAGAGGAACTGAGTGGGCATACGCGCGAAGGGCGCGATCCACCGGGCCGCCGAATAGGAGGCCAGGATCGCCTTCGGCCCCTCCTGGATCCGCAGCGCCGCCCGCGCCGCCTTGTCGAAAGCGGCGCCATGAAGCGTCGTATAGTAGGCCTGTTCTCGGCCGCGAGGCGGTTCGTATCGGTCCCGCCATTGGTCGAGCAGCGCATCCGGCGCGATAAGGCGCAAGCCGTCGATCCCGGCGACGGCCCACTCGCGGTTAAGGAGCGCCGTGCGGACGTTGCTGACGTGGCCCAGGCTGACGCCGGCGACGTCGGAGAGTTCGGCGACCTTCCAAGGCCGATGGGGATCGCGCAGGAGTACCCGGAGCACCTGGGCGGACTTAGGTTTGAACAGCGACTTCAGATCCCTTCGGGCGACGGACGGTTTGGTCGGCGCGGTCCGCTCGATGAAGACGCCGTCGAATACGATCCGGCAGTTGCCTTCCAGGTCGAGAAAGCCGAAGCCGCCGTCGCGGCAGAGCTTCCGGGCGTCCTGCGACAGGTAGGGGGCGATCAGCACGGCCGTGGCGCCGCGATATTCACGGTCAAGCTGCTGGCCCAGTTGGTCCAAGGCCGCTCGCACGTGGCGGGGCTGACCGCTCGATGTCACCTCTCCGACCAATATGTGTGGACGATCGCCGATGGAGAAACGCGCCACGCTGTCCGGGCGTCCGCCCAGCCCTGGCGGCTCCAACTCGATGTCCAGGTCATGTATGACCGGGATCTCTTCCAACAGCGCGCGGAGCGCCTCGGCCGCGTCCCTCTTCGGAATTTTCACTGAATAATCTCGTTTCAGCATGCGCTGAATATGGCGCTAGGAGTGAAAAAGTCAACACGATCTACCATGATATGCTTCCCGAGACGCAAAGGAGCGACCGGCGCCAGAAGTTTTCTCGGGGGCGACCCCCAAGATACACTTTACGAACTTGACGAACTTCCCTAGGTTTCGTTTCCTATGAGGCGGAGGTTGTCATGGCGGAACCGAGGGCGGCGACGGGCGGGGCAAAGGCCGGGCGAGCCAGCGCCGAGGGCGCGAAGACGGGGCCCGCGCTCGTGCTGAAGAAGATCGGTGGAGCATCGGCGAAGCCGGTCTCGATCGCGCTACGCGCCAAGGCGTTCGACACGGTCGCCCGCCAGCCTGGGCCGATGAGGGCGCTGATCGAGACCTACGGCGACGCCCTGGAACGCAGCCGGCGAACGGGCGAGGCGGTCAGGTTCGTGGTGGCGGTGGAGCCGCGCGGGATTCCGAATATCACCCCTCTGGAACCCGCGGCCCCGAAGCCGGAAATCGCGGGGACGGATGATCTTGATCGGGCGCTGGGGGCTGCTCGCGCACGGGGCCGCACCCGCGTCGCCGAGATCCTGAGCGGCGAGGACATGTTCAGCGCCGAGCGGTTTGCCGACCTGATCGGGACGAGCCGGGTCACGGTGAACACCAAACGAAAAAACAACCAGGTGCTGGGCCTCGAAGGCGCAAAACGGGGCTATCGCTTCCCCGAGTGGCAAATCAGCCATGACGGCAAGCCGTTCGCGGCGCTGCCGGAGTTGTTCGAACGGCTCGGAGACGGTCCCTGGGCGGTCTACCGCTTCCTTGTGCAACGCCACCCGGAGTTGAATGGCCTCACTGGCCGCGACGCGCTCCGGCGCGGAAAGGCCGCACAGGCGCTGGAGGTCGCCGAGAGCATCTCGCGCGGGACCTTCGCCTGAGTGGCGGGGCCGCCGCCGACATCGGCATTCGCGACGGTCCCGCTCGACCTGGCCACCCTGCCGCATGGCGCGCGGTTCGGTCGCATCTTTCCCGGTCGCCGAGTGCTGAGGCGTTCGCGGGTGATCGGCGAACGGGCCTGATCCGCGCCGCTGGCCGCGATTTCCACGAGGCGCCCGGGCCTCGGGTTGAAGTCGGCGAGGGGGCGCGCCCCCGCCCCCCGCCGCTCTCGCGCCACATTTGCGCGCGACTTACGCCCCCCGTGGGACGTTCGGCGCGGGCGGTGGCGGGCCGGTCGCGATCAACGAAGATCGCCTTGGAGGTGAGGGATGAATCCCACCGAGCGCCGGATGCTGGAGGTCGTGCGGCGGGGGCGCGAGGCGTTCGCCTTCGATGGGCTCAAGGCCGAATTCGAGGCCGAGGGCACCCGCACCGACGAGCTCCTGCGCCTCCTGGAGATCGCCCGGCGCGGCGGGGTCAAGGTGGCGCTGAAGATCGGCGGCTGCGAGGCGGTGCGCGATCTTTGGGAATGCAAGCAGTTCGGCGTCGACTACATCATCGCGCCGATGATCGAGACCCCCTACGCCCTGGCCAAATACATCGACGCCAAGAACAAGGTCTACACCGGCGACGAACGCCGCGACGTCGAGTTCCTGTTCAACATCGAGACCATCTCGACCTATGAGCATCTGGGCGCGATCATCGACATCGCCGCGGCGGAGCACGGGGTGGACGGGGCGGTGTTCGGCCGGGTGGATTTCTCCGGCTCCCTGGGCCTGCCGCGGGCCAGCATCGACACCGACGAGATCACGGCCTATGTCCGCGCCGTCGCCGAGCGGGTCGCGGGCGCCGGCCTCTCCTTCGTGACCGGCGGGGGGATCACCCTGGACGCCCTGGGCGCCCTGCGGCGGATACGCGAGGTCAAGCTCGACCGGTTCGAGACCCGCAAGGTGATCTTCGACGCCTCGGTGCTGGACGGCGGCGAGGTCGACCGCGCCCTGCTCCTGGCGATCGAATTCGAGCTGCTGTGGCTGACCAACAAGCGCGACTATTACCGCGAGATCTCCCTGGAGGACCAGCAGCGCATCGCCATGCTGGAGAGCCGGTTCGCCTTCGACGGCCCGGCGGCGCCGATCCGGATGGGCGCACGCCCGTGAGCCTCGCCCGGGTGGCGGACGTCATCGTCCAGATCCTCAGCGAGCACGGGATCTCCGATGTGTTCATGCTGACCGGCGGCGGGGCGATGCACCTCAACGACGCCTTCGGGCGCGACCCGTCGATCCGCGCGATCTTCAACCATCACGAACAGGCCTCGGCGATCGCCGCCGAGAGCTATGGCCGGGTCAGCGGCCGCCTCGCCGCCCTCAACGTCACCACCGGTCCCGGCGGGGTCAACGCCTTGAACGGTGTCTATGGCGCCTATGTGGATTCGATCGGCATGGTCGTGGTCTCCGGCCAGGTGAAGCGGGAGACCTACGCTCCCAACTTCCCGATTCCGCTGCGCCAGCTGGGCGAACAGGAGATCGACATCGTCTCCATGGTCCGCGGGATCACCAAATACGCCGTCACCCTCCAGGATCCGAAGCAGGCCCGGCGGGTGATGGAACAGGCGATCTGGCTGGCGCGGCGCGGCCGGCCCGGCCCGGTGTGGGTGGACGTGCCGATGGACGTCCAGGGATCGCTGGTCGAGACCGGCGACCTGGAACCCTTCGACGCCGAGGCGTTCGTCGCTGAAGAGGGCGTCGCGCCCAATACCCGCGAGGAGGAGGATCCGCTCTTTGGGGCCGCCCTCGACGCGGCGGTGGACGCGGTGCTGGGCGAGCTGGCCCGGGCCCGACGCCCGGTGGTGATGGCGGGAACGGGGGTGCGTGGCGCGGGCGCCCACGGCGCCTTCCTGAAGTTCATCGATCGGCTGGGCGTCCCGGTGGTGACCGGCTGGAACGCCCACGATGTCCTTCCCGACGATCACCCCCTCTATGCCGGGCGGCCCGGGACCATCGGCAACCGCGGGGGGAATTTCGTGGTCCAGAGGGCGGACCATGTCCTGGTGCTGGGCTGCCGCCTGAGCCTGCGCCAGATCAGCTACAATTGGGCCTCCTTCGCCCGCAATGCGCGCCTCACCATGGTCGACATCGACCGGGCGGAGATGGCCAAGCCGACCCTCGACCCCCACCGGAAGGTGCACGCGGACCTGGGCGAATTCCTCGCCCGCGCCAACGCGGCGCTGCAGCGCTGGCCCCGACGGGCCCCCGACGCCCGCTATCTCGCCGAGTGCAAGGCCTTGTCGGCCCGCTATCCAGTCGTCCTTCCCGCCTATTGGGACAAGCCCGCGCCGGTGAATCCCTATTGCTTCGGCCAGGCCCTGTTCGACGCCCTGGAGGAGGGGGAGATCGTGGTCTGCGGCGACGGCACGGCCTGCGTCACCCTCTTCCAGAGCGCCCGGATCAAGCCCGGCCAGCGGCTCTACACCAACGCCGGCTGCGCCTCGATGGGCTATGACCTGCCCGCCGCGATCGGGGCCTGGTTCGCCACCGGGGCCAGGCGAATCGTCTGCATCGCCGGAGACGGCAGCATCATGATGAATCTCCAGGAGCTGCAGACCATTTCCGGCCGTACCCTGCCGATAAAAGTCTTTGTACTGAACAACGACGGCTACCATTCGATGCGCCAGACGCAGGAGAACTATTTCCCCGACAACATCGTCGGCTGCGGCCCCGAGAGCGGCCTGACCTTCCCCGATTTCACGAAACTCGCCGCCGGGTTCGGCATCCCGGCCTCCCGCATCGCCGATCACGCCGGCCTCGCCGGCGGGATCGCCGCGGCCCTGGCGGGGGAGGGGCCGCATCTGTGCGAGATCATGATCGACAAGGCCCAGGGCTTCGCGCCCAAGCTGTTGTCGCGCAAGCTCGCCGACGGGACCATGGTCTCGCCCGCGCTGGAGGACATGGCGCCCTTCCTGCCCCGGGAGGACCTGGCCGCGAACATGGCGCTGGGGGAACTCGTCGAATGAATTTCCTGGCGGTCTTCGACCTCGACGGCACCCTGGTGGACAGCGCTCCGCTCACCGCCGCCATCCTCTGCCGCATGCTGGCCGATCGGGGCGCCGCGGCGCGCGTCACCCTGGCCCGGGCGCGGGCGCACGTCAGCGTCGGGGGCGAGGCGATGATCTCGGCCC
>JACDGF010000134.1 GCA_013815405.1 Caulobacteraceae bacterium
GTGTGCCTGGGCTGGGCCGCGCCCATCCAGATGTCGGCCTGCACCTTGAATCCCGAGGGATCGTCAAGGCTGCCGACCTTGATCACCGCGATGCCGGGGTTTGCGGCCGGTTTGGAAAACAGCGGCGAGCCACAGGTTTCGCAGAAGCTCCGCCCGACGGCGGCCCCGCTTTCCCCGTTCGACCAGAAGGTGCGTGGCTCGCCCTCGGTGATCTTCAAGGCGGCCTCGGGAACGATCACCGCCAGGGTCGGAGATCCGCCGGAGGTCAGTTGGCAGGCCCGGCAGTGGCAGGCCACGTGGAACATCGGCTCGGCGGTGAGTTCATAGCGGATCGCCCCGCAGAGGCATCCGCCGGCGGCATGGCTCATGGTGTCATCTCCTTCAATCCGGCGCGGTTCGCGCCCAATCGCGCACATCCTCGACGAACAGGTCCGGCTCTTCCATGGCCGCGAAATGGCCGCCGCGCGGCGCGTCGGTCCAGCGCGTGATATTATACGCCCGCTCGGCCCAGGATCTGGGCGGCGCGGTGTAGAGCATCTCGCCGGGGAAGTTGGCGAAGGCGGTGGGGACCTCGCAGCGTTCGCCCTCCTTGAGCACCACCCCGCCCTCCTCGATCAGGGCGCGGTAATACCAGGCGCCGGTGGTGAAGCTCCCGGTCATCACATAGATCATGATGTTGGCGAGGAGCTGGTCCTTGGTGAACACCGCCTCGAAGGGTTTCTCGCGCCGGTCGCACCAGTCGTGGAAGCGCTCGACGATCCATGCCGCCTGGCCCACCGGATTGCCCGCCCCCAGCCAGGCCAGGGACTGCGGCTTGGACGCCTGGAGCCGGAAATAGGCGCCCAGAAGGTCCATCATGCTGTTCTGCCGGGCGACCCAGGCGGTCTCCTCGGGGCTCCTGGGCCCGCCGGCCGGGCGAAAGCCGATCATGTTGAGGTGGATGGCTCTGACGTGGGCGGAATGGTCGAAACCCAGGCACGAGGTCACCAGGGCGCCCCAGTCGCCGCCCTGGGCGAGGTAGCGGCCATAGCCCAGGACATCGGTCATCAGGGTGTCGAACAGGCGCGCCGTGGCCCTCTGGCCGAAGGGCCGTTTGGGCTTGGAGGAGAAGCCGAAGCCGGGAAGGGAGGGGATCACCAGGTCGAAGGCGTCGACCGCCGAACCGCCATGCCGCGAGGGCCAGGCGAGCTTCTCGATCACGGCCCAGAACTCATAGTGGCTGCCCGGCCAGCCGTGGCTGAGCAGCAGAGGCCGCCGGCCACCCGCCTCGCCCACGACCTGGACGAAGTGGAGGTCGAAGCCCTCGACCCTGGCGGTGAACTGCGCATAGCGGTTGAGGTCTGCGATGGCGGCGCGCCAGTCGTAGCCCGTGAGCCAATGGTCGCAGAGCGCTTTGAGGAACCCCGCGTCGCAGCCATAGCCCCAGCCGTCTTCCACCTCCGGCGCTGGCGGCCAGGGATAGGCGCGGACCTGGTCCAGCACCGCGCCCACCGCCCGCTCATCCCAGCTCACCGCGAAAGACCCGATGTCAGCCATGGTTCGGTTCCTTGCCCGCCGGCCGACGCTGGGCGCCTGACGCGGCGGCGGTCAAGCCCGGTTCGCGTTCCTGAACGTCGTCTTGCCGAGCACCGGCATAAGGGCGCCGATCAGGGTGCGGGCGTCGAAGGCGTCCGGCAGCATTCCAGAAAGCTGAAGCATCAGCGGGCCATGGAGGGCCGCCCAGTACATATGCCCGACGAGGTCCGCATCGCCCTCCAGCAAGCCGGCCGCCGCCAAGTCATGGAGATGCCGGGTCATGGTGGCGCGGGATCGTTCGCCGGCGCGGACCAGGTCGGGGTACTCCGCCGCCTTGGCCTGGTTGACGTCGAACATCAGCCGGTAGGCCTCCGGATTTTCCAGGGCGAAGCGGACATAGGCCGCGCCGATGGCGTTGGCGCGCCGGGCCGGATCGCCGGGGTTCTCCTCATAGGCCCGCTCCAGGGCCTCGGCGTGGCGGTCGAAAGCGCGCGCCCGCACCGCGGCCAGAATGGCGTCCTTATCCTTGAAGTAGCGGTAGGGCGTCATCGGGCTGACCCCCAGCGCGGACGCCAGCTGGCGTATGGTCACCGCCTCGGGCCCGCGCTCGGCGAACAGATGCTCGGCGGCGTCGCACAGGCGATCCTGGAACTGGGCGACATCAGCCTTCGACAGGTTCCTGGGCAAGCCCGCGCCTTCTTTTCTTAAAAAATCCGCTTGCGCGGTCCTACCCTTTACGCCATAAATTTACAACGTAAGTTTTCAACCGGAGGCTCCCATGGACGGATCGCAACCCATCAACCCCTTTCTCTCCGGCAACTACGCGCCGGTCCGGGATGAGGAAGATTTCGACCTGACCGTGACCGGCGAGATCCCGGCCGGTCTCGCGGGCGTGTTCTACCGCAACGGGCCCAATCCGCAGTTCCATCCCGGCGCCGACTATCACTGGTTCGGCGGCGACGGGATGATCCATGGCTTCTTCGTCGAGAGCGGCAAGGTGCGTTACCGAAACCGCTATGTCCGCACACCCAAGTGGCTGGCCGAAAACGCCGCCGGCCGCCAGCTGTTCGGAACCTTCGGCAATCCGCTGACAACCGATCCCTCGGTGCTGGGCGAGGACGCCGGGGTGGCCAACACCAATATCCTCTGGCACGCCGGCCGGCTGATGGCGCTGGAAGAGGGGCACAAGCCGTTCGAACTCGACCCGCTCACCCTGGAGTCGCGGGGCTATCTCGATCAATACCGGGGCCGGGTCACCGCCCATCCCAAGATCGACCCCGATACCGGCGAGATGACCTGGTTCGGCTATTCGACCGGCGAGGCCCCGCTCAACGCCACGGTCTCCTACGGCGTCACCAGCGCGTCCGGCGAGGTTCTGCGGCGCGACGATTTCGAGGCGCCCTATTCGAGCATGGTCCACGATTTTCTCGTCACCAGCGGCCATGTCCTCTTCCCGATCCTGCCCCTCACCGGCAGCCTGGAGCGGGCGATGAACGGCGGCCCCGCCTATGCCTGGGAGCCGGACAAGGGCGCCTTCGTGGGGGTGATGGCCCGCGACGCCGGCGTCGAGACCCTGCGCTGGTTCGAAACCGAGGCCTGCTACGTTTTCCACCCGATGAACGCCTGGGAGGAAGGGGACAGGATCTTCGCCGACGTGATGGAATATCCGGCCGCGCCGCTCTTCCCCAACGCCGACGGGAGCCGCGGAGACGACAGCGCCGCGCGCCTGGTGCGCTGGACCTTCGACCTGGCCGGCGACTCCAACAGGATCAAGCGCGAGCCCCTCGACGACCTGGCTGGCGAGTTCCCGCGTTTCGACGAGCGCCGCGCGGGCCTCGCTTACCGTCATGGATGGTTCGCCGGCACGTCCCAGCGTCCTGGCCGCTTCGGCTTCGACGCCATCGCGCACGTCGATCTGGCGACCGGAAGGCGGGCCACCCACGACCTGCCCCTTGGCGACGTCACCGGCGAGCCGGTCTTCGTGCCCAGATCCGCCGACGCGGCGGAGGGCGACGGCTGGGTGATCTCGGTCGTCTATCGCGGCAATGAGGATCGCAGCGACTTCCTCGTCTTCGACGCCCGGGATCTCCCCGCCGGTCCCATCGCCACCGCCCGAGTCCCCCGCCGCGTGCCCTTCGGCTTCCACGGGAACTGGCGGCCGGCCTGACGCATGCGCCAATGACCCCTCCGACCCGCGACGACGACCTGCGCCGCGAGGCCGAACGCCGGGCCGACGCCAAGCTCGGCTTTCGGACCCATGCCCTGGTCTATGTCCTGGTCAACGCGGGGCTGGCGGCGCTCAACCTCCTCACTTCGCCGGGGTATCTGTGGTTCGTCTGGCCCCTGTTCGGATGGGGCATCGGCTTGGCCGCCCACGGCTTCGCGGTGTACGCCTCGGGCGGCGATCGCCGCGAACGCGCCGTCGCCGCAGAACTGGCGGCCCTGTCGAAGGCGCGGAAAGTTACGCCGCCGCCCAGGGAGCCCGAGACGACGACCCCGCCGGATGCGCTCTAGGCAGGGTTTGGCGGTTTGATCAAGGCGCTCTCGCGCTGGCGGGGTCGGTCGCGCCGTTCATCCACGAACCTCACGAACCGCGCGAACAAGACGAGGCGCGGTCACAGGACGAGGCGCTCGATCCGCGCCTTCGGCGCGCTTCCGAAATTCACCAGCAGACCCAGCCTCAGACCCGTGGCTCTGAGGTAGTTCAAGACCTGTGCGCGGTGCTCTGAGGCCAATTCCCGCACGGCCTTCAGTTCCACGATGATCCGTTCGAAGCACACGAAGTCCGGTTGATAGGTCTGCCGCAAGGCTTGCCCCTTGTAGGTCAGGCTCAGCGGTCGCGAGGCGACGAACGGGACTGACCGAGTTCGGAATTCTTGGGTCAGGCACTCCTGATAGACCGCCTCGAGGAACCCCGTTCCCATGTGCCGATTGACCTCGAAGATCGCGCCTTGGATCGCGAACACCTCCTCTGCGTACAGCATCTGTTCGCGAGGTTCGTGCGGTTCGTGGTTCATCTCGCCAGGTGGCGATCGAGCTCGATGGGGTGAGCCCATGCCGCTGAAAGTGCGGGTTTGGCCATGCAAGCCGGCCTAGATCCCGGCGTACCACTCATAGCCGCGGTCTTCCCAATAGCCGCCCTTGCCGCCCTTGATCCTTTCGACGCGGTCGACCAGCTGGAGGCGCATGACGTATTTGGCCTGTTTGTAGCCGAGTTGGCGCTCCACCCTAAGGCGCAGCGGCGCGCCGTGGGCGGGGACGAGGGGCTTGCCGTTCATGGCGTAGGCGAGGATCGTCTGGGGATGGAAGGCGTCGAAGAGGTCGATGCTCTCATAGTATTGCCCCGACCCGTCGGTGGAATTCTCCAGGTCGTCGGCGCAGTGCAGCACCACGAAGCGGGCGGCGGGCGCCACGCCGACCGTCCGTAGCAGGTGGCCGAGCGGAACGCCGGTCCACTGGCCGATGGCGCTCCAGCCCTCGACGCAGTCGTGGCGGGTGATCTGGGTGCGCGCCGGCATGGCCTTGAGATCCGCCAGCGAAAAGCGGGCGGGCCTCGCGACCAGGCCCTCTACGGCCAAGTGGTAGTTGGCGAAGGCGTTGTCGAGAAGCGCGCGATAGGCGTCGCCGCCCGGCATGCTGGTGCCGTTGGACTTGAACGTCGGCGAGAGTTGCGATAGTGAATATTCCCGGGCCAGAGGCTGGCCGGCGAGCAGGATGCGCTGGGCGCCGAAGGTCAGGTCCTCGCCCGTCCCGATGAATTTCTGGAACGAGGGAGAGGCCGAAAGCCGGTCACAGCCGGCGAGCAACAAGCCGCCCATGCCGGCCGCGCCGGCGCCGATCAGGCCGCGGCGGGAGAGGCGGCTCATGAATGGGTCCCCGTGCGGATCGTGTAGCGGCCGGTGATCATCGAGCGGATCTCGTTTCCGACCCCGGCGATGAACACCTCCACCACATGCACGATGACGAAGAGGACGATCAGGTTGGCGGTGATGAAGTGGATTGAACGTGCAGACGCCCGCCCGCCGAAGAGGTCGAGGAGCCACGGCGCGGCGGCGTTCACGCCGGGCGACATGGTCAGCCCGCTGAGCACCATGGCCGGCAGGATGACGAACACCACCGCCAGATAGGCGAATTTCTGAAGGATGTTATAGCGCTTGGCCTCCTCCCCTACGGGGTGCTTGAGGCGGATGTGATCGACGATGCTGGCCAGGATGCTGCGCGGGCGGATCTGGTCGCGGCTGGGGGTCAGGTCGCGGCGGAAATGGCCGTTGAAGGCGCCGAACAGAAGATAGGCGAGGCCGTTGGCGACGAGCAGCCAGGCCAGGAAGAAGTGCCATCGCCGGCCAGTGGCGAGATCCTGGTCGCTGGGCAGGGTCGCCCACTTGGGAAAGCCGCGCTGGGCGGGCTGCCCGTCCGGGCCCTTGGAGACCCCGAGCACCCCGGTCGTGGTCACCTGCGCGCCGGCGAGGCGCAAGACCCCGGTCGGGTGATCGGAATCCGGTTTCAGCGCCGTCATTTCGAGCCATGGCTTGTCGGCGTCGGCGCCGTACTGACCCCAATAGAGGCGCGGGTGGGCGTTGAAGATCTGCATCCCGCTCATAAGGAGCAGGCTGACGACAATCACATTGACCCAATGGGTGATCCGCACCACGACGGTGTGGCGATAGATCGTCTCCTTGCCGGCGGGAAGGCGGGAGCGAGACGCGGCGATGGCCGGATCGATGGCGCTGTCCGTGGGCATCGGCGCTGGCTCCTCGGCCTAGGGCTTATGAGGGCGGGTGGGGCCGGTCAAGCCTTGGCGGCGGCGAGGATCGGTCCGCCGCCGGGGCTCTGGACCAGGATCGCCGTGCGCAGCGCCGGATCGGCGGCGGGCGGGATCGCCAGGGTTTCGGGCCGGCCGGCCC
>JACDGF010000135.1 GCA_013815405.1 Caulobacteraceae bacterium
GAAGGACGCGGCGTGCGCGGCCGCGCCCAGGGGCCTAAGGCCCAGCCAGGCGATCAGGATGACCAAGGCGCCGCCCGCGCCGGCCAGGGCGGCCAGGGTGATCCGCCGGCCCATCGCGATCGGCGGGGTTGGGGCGAGGTCTCCGGCCAGGGCCTCGATCAGGTCAGCGGTCTTCATCGCCGACCTCCCGTTGCAGGCGTTTCATGCCGCGGTGGACGCTGACCTTCACCGCCGAGGTCGACAGGCCGCTCCTTGCCGCGGCCTCCTCCATCGAAAGGCCGGTCAGCTTCACGTCGCGCAGGAGGGCTCGCTGGCGGGCCGGAAGCCTGGCCAGCAGCGCGCCGACGTCCCGGCGGACCGCCCCCTCCTCGGGGTTGTCCACCGCCAGAAGATCGCCGGCGTCTTCCAGCGGTATGGACACGCGCGATCCGGAACGGCGGAAATGGTCCAGCAGCTTGTAGCGCGCGATGGCGTAGGCCCAGGGCGTGAACGGAAGGGCGCGGTCATAGGCGCCGCGCTTGAGGTGGACGGCCAGCAGAGTCTCTTGCACCAGATCCTCCACGTCGGCCGCGCCGGGGCCGATCCGTTTGCCGAAGTACCCCCGCAGATATCCGCCCAGGGCGGCCAGCAACCGGCCATGGGCCGCGCCGTCGCCGTCCAGGCCGCCGACCATCAGCGCCTTGAGCCGGGCCTCTACGCCAGTCACGCCTGATCCATCATCCGCTCCTGCGGCTACAAGGGTTACACCGCCTGGGCGCCGCGTGTAACCAGCCGCGTCGCGGCGGCGAACTTACGGGGTGAAACCCAGAAGGACATCGCCATGGCCGCCCGCCCCGCTCCCGCTTTCCCGGCGCGTCTCACCCTCGCCGTCGGCGCCGTCGCCGCGGCCCTGTTGGGCCTGCCGTTCCTCGGCGCCGCCTTTGGCGCCGGGGCCGCGCCCGTGCGCCTGCCGGCCCCGGCGGTCGATCCCACCCCGGCGGGCGCGGGGATGGGGACCGCCGTGCTGGCGGGTGGGTGTTTCTGGGGAGTCCAGGGGGTGTTCGAGCATGTCCGCGGGGTCAAACGGGTGGTCGCCGGGTATGCCGGCGGCAAGCGCGGGGGCGCCAACTATGAGTTGGTGAGCACCGGGACCACCGGCCACGCCGAATCGGTCGAAATCACCTATGACCCCAAGCAGATTTCCTATGGCGAAATCCTGAGGGTCTTTTTCTCGGTCGCCACCGATCCCACCCAGGTCAATCGCCAGTACCCGGATGAAGGGCCGCAGTACCGCTCGGAGATCTTCTACCGCGACCTCGGCCAGAAGACCGTCGCCGAGCGCTATATCGCCCAGCTCAACGCCGCCAAAGCCTTCCGCCGGCCGATCGCCACCCGCGTGGATCCCGACACCGGCTTCTTCCGGGCCGAGGCCTATCACCAGGACTACCTCGTCCGCCACCCCGCCGCGCCCTACATCGCCGCCTACGACATGCCCAAGGTCGCGGCCCTCAAGGCGATGTTCCCCGCCGCCTACCGCGCCGCGCCGGTGACCTTGCTCTAGGGCGGAGCGGCGAACGCGACGCCCTCCCTTGACGCCGCCGCGTTTGCGGCGCCCTATCGGCGCCGAGAACCAAGGGAGCGGCCCATGAGCGTCTATCGCGTCACCGAAATCATCGGCACGAGCACCGTCAGCTGGGAGGACGCCGCCAAGGAGGCCCTGGCGGTGGCGGCCGGGTCGCTGCGCGACCTGCGCGTCGCCGAGGTGGTCGAACTGGACATCACCCTGGGACCCAAGGGCGAAATCGAAGCCTATCGCAGCCGCCTTCGGGTCAGCTTCAAGTACGAGACGGAATAGGGGCCTTGGCGGCGGCGGGAGACCAGCGTGCCGCCGAGGCGCTGAACAAGCGGGTCGTCGCCGTCCTCAACAGCGGCAGCGGCAGCTGCAACGAGGAATCGGAGGCGCGGGCGAACGCGATCTTCGCCCAGGCGGGCCTGCCTCATGCCGTGGTGACGCGCGTCGAGCCGGCCAAGATCGACGCCGCCCTCGACGAGGCCATCGCCCACGCCGATGTCCTGGTGGTCCTGGGCGGCGACGGCACCATCCGCACGGCGGCCGACAAGTGCCGCGCCTCAAAGATCTTCCTTCTTCCATTGCCCGGCGGCACTATGAACATGCTGCCCAAGGCCCTCTATGGGCAAAGGGCTTGGCCTGAGGCGCTCGCCGACACCCTGGCCGACTCGGAGGTCCATGAGGTCAGCGGGGGCAAGGCCGGAGACCATGGATTCTTCGTGGCGGCGATGCTGGGCGCGCCCACCCTTTGGGCCGACGCCCGCGAAGCGGTGCGCGGCGGGCGCCTGGTCGAGGCGGTCAAGCGGTCGATCACCGCCGCCCGGCGTGGCATGTCAGAGCCCCTGGACTACCAATTCGGCGAGGCCCTGCGCGGTTCGGCCGAAGCGGTCGTCGTGGTCTGCCCGCTGATCTCCAAGGTGATGAGCGAGGACGAGCGCTGCCTGGAGGCCGCCGCCTTGGACCCCGACGCCGCCGGCCTCTTCCGCCTGGGCTTCCATGCCCTGTTCGACGACTGGCGGGCCGACGAATCGGTCTCCAGGGCCAAGGTCCGCCAAGTGGTGGTCACCGGGCACGGCCGGGTGCCCGTCATCCTGGACGGCGAAAAGACGCGCATGGGCCGCCGCGTAGAGATCTCGTTCACACCCGTGGCCTTCCGCGCCCTGGTCCCAGGGGCAGCCGCGCGGGAGGCTGGCGAGGGCGTGAAGAGTGTGCTTGAGATGGCCCGCGACCCGACGCGCGAACGAGGCCAAGGTGCTCGATAAGACGTCCCCCGCGGCCCTCTCGACATCCGCGCCCGCCTTCCGCCCCCTGATCCCAGCCTTCGCGGCCCTGCGGGAGCTGACGCCCGTCCCGCTGATCGTGGGCATGCTGCTGGGGATCGTGTTCGGCGCCTCCTCGCTCTATCTGGTGCTAAAGGTCGGGCTGACGGTGAGCGCCTCGATCCCGGTCGCGGTGATCTCCATCACCCTCTTCCGCCTGGCCGGGCGGCTGGGCTTCCGCCCCGTCAGCGTGCTTGAGCACAACATCGTCCAGACCGCCGGCTCGGCCGGGGAATCGATCGCCTTCGGCATCGGCGTGACCATGCCCGCGATCATGATCCTCGGCTTCGACCTGGAGATCGGCCGGGTGATGCTGGTCGCGATCCTGGGCGGCCTGCTCGGCATCCTGATGATGATCCCCCTGCGCCGGGCCCTGATCGTGCAGCAGCACGGGGTCCTGAAATACCCGGAAGGCACGGCCTGCGCCGAGGTGCTCAAGGCCGGCGCGACCCCCGAGGAACGGGCGCTGGGTCGCGCCGAGACCGAGAGCGCGGCGGACGAGGGCGCGGCCCGGTCCGGGGCCGCCGCCATCTTCGCTGGCTTCGGCGTCGGGGTGACCTACAAGCTGGCCATGACGGCCTTTAACCTGTGGAAGAACATCCCCGAAAAAGTCTTCGGCGCGCCCCTGGCGGCGGGTTCGGTCGCCGCCGAGATCTCTCCCGAACTTCTGGGCGTCGGCTACATCATCGGCCCCAAGATCGCCTCGACCATGGCCGCCGGCGGGGTGCTCGCCTATCTCGTCCTGATCCCGGCCATCCGGTTCTTCGGCGGGACGGCCAGCGGGATCATCCCCCCCGGGACCATGCCAATCTCGGCCATGGGGCCGGACGACATCCGCGGCGCCTATGTGCTCTACATCGGGGCCGGGGCGGTGGCGACCGGCGGAATCATCAGCCTTTTCCGCTCCCTGCCGATGATCTGGCGCGGCATCGCCGGGGGCGTGAGCGACTGGCGCGCCCGGCGGAGCGAGACGACGGCCCGGGAGGCGACGCCCCGCACCGACCGCGACCTGTCGCCCCGGTTCGTGGCCCTGGGCCTGGTCGCCCTGGTGGCCGCGATCCTGATCGCCCGCTCCCTGCACATGAACATCCTGGGCGCCCTCTTGATCGTGATGTTCGGTTTCCTGTTCGTCACCGTCTCCTCACGCCTGACCGGCGAGATCGGCTCGTCGTCCAATCCGATTTCGGGAATGACGGTGGCGACCCTGCTGCTGACCTGCCTGGTATTCCTGGCGTTGGGATGGACCGGGCCGACCTATTACGTCACCGCCCTCTCCGTAGGCGGCATCGTCTGCGTCGCCGCCTCCAATGGCGGCACCACCTCCCAGGACCTGAAGACGGGGTTCCTGATCGGCTCGACGCCCCGGTCCCAGCAGATCGCCATCCTTTGCGGCGCCCTGGCCTCGGCGGTGGTGCTGGGGCCGATCCTGCTCTCGCTCAACGACGCCTCGACCGTCTATGTGCCGCTCTCCGGCCCGGCGGCGGCCTCCGCCCCGGCCTGGCGGGTGCCGGCCGCGGCCCTGGCCAAGCTTCCGACCGACCAGATCAAGGGACCGCAGCGCCAAGGGAATCCGGGCGTCTACCGCGTGTTCCAAAAAACCGACGAGATCGGCGGGCCGCCCGGCCGCTATCTGATCAACGCAGCCGGGACGCCGGCCTGGCTGGTCGACCCGGGGATCAACGGCACGCATCGGGTGCGCCCCGACGGCACGACGGTCAACAAGTTCGCCGCGCCCAAGGCGACCTTGATGAGCTACATCATCAAGGGCATCCTCAACCAGCAGCTTCCCTGGACCCTGGTAATCCTGGGCGGGATGATCGCCGTCATCCTGGAGATGTGCGGCATCGGCTCCCTGGCCTTCGCGGTAGGAGTCTATCTGCCCCTGTCGTCCTCCTCCCCGATCTTCATCGGCGGGGCGGTGCGCTGGTTGGTCGACCGGCATCTCAAAGCGCGGTTCTCAGGGGCGGGCCTCACGCCCACCGAGCTGATCGCCGAATCCGACAAGAGCCCCGGCGTGCTGGTCGCCTCCGGCTACATCGCCGGGGGGGCCATCGCCGGCATCGGCATCGCCTTCATGGCCGGGGCCTTGACCGGCTTCAACCAGCGCATCGCCGACACCATGACCGCGCACAACCCGTTCTTCGCCGGACCGTGGGCCGACGCCCTCTCCCTCCTCCCCTTCGCCGCCCTGATCGCGGGCCTCTATCTCGCCGGGCGTCTCGCCAAGGGGCCGGAGGCGGGCACGTCGTCCATCCGGCGGTGAGACGCCGCTCCCCCCAGCCCGTCATCACCGGGCGTAAGTCCCGGTGACCCATGAACACCTTGCCTGGAGTGACCGCGCGCCGGCGCGGCCATGGCGCGCCTCCGGGTCATGGATGGCCGGGACTGGCGCCCGGCCATGACGGTCTTGAATAGGAATGCGGGCGGCCGGGAAAGCGATCGCCGCACCGCTCTCGCGCGACTGATCGCCGCTGCCCGCAACGTCACCGTCTTCACCGGCGCGGGGATGTCCACCGAATCCGGGGTGCCCGACTTCCGAAGTCCCGGCGGGGTGTGGAGCCGGATGAAGCCGATCCAGTTCCAGGACTTCGTCGCCAGCGAAGCGGCGCGCCGGGAAGCCTGGACGCGGGTCTTCACCGGCGCCGCGGGCTGGACCGGCGCGGCGCCCAACAGCGGCCACCACGCCGTGGCGCGCCTGGTCGCCCGGGGCAAGGCCGGCGCCGTGATCACCCAGAACGTCGACAACCTCCACCAGCATTCCGGCGTCCCGGAAGACCGGGTGATCGAACTGCACGGCAACGCCAGCTATGCGACCTGCCTCGCCTGCGGCCTTCGCCACGAACTGGCGACCCTGCGCACGCCCTTCCTCGAACGCGGCGAAATCCCTGTCTGCCGCGCGTGCGGCGGCCTCGTGAAGACCGCCACCATCTCCTTCGGCCAGCCCATGCGCGAGGGTCCCATGGCCCGCGCCCAGGCGGCGACCGCGGCCTGCGACCTCTTCCTGGTCCTCGGCTCCTCCCTGGTCGTCTACCCCGCCGCCGGCTTCCCCTTGGCGGCCAAGCGCCACGGCGCCAAGCTCGCCATCGTCAACCGCGAACCCACCGACCAGGACCCCTTCGCCGACCTCGTCCTCAACGACGAGATCGGGGCGGTGATGGCGACGGTGGAAGGATCGAGGTGACAGTGGCTTCGCTCGCGCCGCGGGCGCGCGCGATCACGCCGAGCGCCTGGCCGATGTAGGGCGCGTCGCCGCTGGCCAGGGCGTTGTCGAGGAGTTCCGCCTGCGATTGGGGCGAAACCAGATAGCGAGCCGCGTCGAACGGTTCGGTCTTGAACATGGTCAGCCCTACAATTCCTCAGGCAACGCCACCGCCTTGCGCCCCCTCCGTCACGGCGCAAGAAAGAGCGCCGCGCCACCTCCCCCGCTTCGCGGGTGAGGAGGAAGAAAAGGCTAGGCATGCGCTACCTCTAATCCTCCCCTGCCCTCTTGCGGGGGAGGGGGACCACGAAGTGGTGGAGGGGGCGCGGG
>JACDGF010000136.1 GCA_013815405.1 Caulobacteraceae bacterium
ATCCAGGCCCACGGCGGCGGCGGGGTCACCAGCGACTTCGGCCTGGCGCGCATGTACGCCGGCCAGCGGACCCTGCGCCTCGCCGACGGCCCCGACGAGGTCCACAACCGCACCATCGCCCGCATGAATTCGCCAAATACGGCGACCTCCACGCCAGGATCAGGGCCGAGCGGGACGCGGAGCGCATGCCGGTGGGTTCGCGGTAGGGGGAACGATTCGAGGCCGTTGGCGGCCGATCTGAATCTCGAGCGATGCGTGTGGGAGGGCGCCGAAGCTCGGAGAGCTATCAGGCGGCGGCCTTGAGCCGTTCGATCTCGCGGGCGAAGTCGAAGCAAAGCTGGCCGGCCGGCAACCAGTTCGCCATCTGAGGGAAAACCGTCTGCCACATTCGCGCCTTGGGTTCCGGCCACCGCATGACGCGCGATTGCCGCGCTCTCGCAAGCAGGGCATTAAGACGGCGCCGGATGGTTTCCGGATCGGGAGCAAAGTCGCGCGCCGGTGGCTGCATCCTGTCCTCGCCCGCGCCGAACAGGCTCAACTGGTCGGGTCCGACCCGGTGGCCGAAAAGATCGGTCGGTTCCGTCATCCGGCGCGTCGCTCCCTGGGCGTCCCACATCGACCCATCCATTATTTGCCGATTCGCCCGATGGGAGAAGGGTCGTGAGCTGGATCATCCACAGGTGAGTCGAAGTAGTCCCCGGTGACCTTCTCGGACGCCACACCGCGCGGCTCGCCGAAGCGGTTTCGCATTTGGAGCGGCGGCCAAGGCGACCCTGAACAACACGGCGATCGTCGGCGAGCCCGAGGCACCGCCGAGCGATTGGGGCGTCGGCGCCCACGCCAAGCATCTGCGCAACCTCTATGTCTACTTCTGGCGTTGGGCGGCCTGGAAGGTGTTCGGCGGCGATCCCTATCGCGGCGGCGCCGACAAGACGGAACTGGCGGACTGGACCCGGCGCAAGGGCTCGTCTGCTTCATCACCGTCGCCGGATTCCTCAACGGATCGGGTTTCCAGAAGATGCGAGCCGATCCGCGCCGCGACGCCGACGAGATATGGGTGATCGATTGCTCGCCCGAGGGCCACCAGCCGCCCGTGGCGAGCCGCGTATTCGAGGGTGTTCAGCAGCCCGTCTGCATCATGCTGGCTCGCCCCGCGCGAGCGCGGACAAGACGACGCCGGCCCGCGTGCGCTTTCGAAGTCTTCCCAAGGGCTCGCGGGAGGACAAGTTCGTGGCGCTCGCCGGCGTGATTCTGGACGGGGATGGGTGGGAGGACGCCGCTTCCGATTGGCGTGCGCCGTTCCTGCCGGCGGGAGCAGCGGACTGGATCGGCTTTCCGGCGATGGAGGATCTGTTCCTCTATAACGGGTCTGGCGTAATGACCGGCCGCACCTGGGTGATCTCTCCGGACGCGCAGTCGCTGAGAGACCGCTGGAAACGATTGGTCGACGAGAAAGACGCGGCCAAGAAGGCCGTGCTGTTTCATCCGCCTTTGCGGAGCGGGAAACCCGGCGATAAGCACGTCAACAAGATCGTCGAAAAAGCTCTCGGGAACTACAGGCACTCCCCGCTATCGGTCAGCAGCGATCAAGGAGCGGGATTGCCGCCCCAAATGTACGCGTTCCGTTCGTTTTGATAGGCAATGGATTTTACCTGACGCGAGAATCATAAATCAACCCAACCCCACAATTTGGGGCGCCGATTCGGCAAAGCAGATCTACTTGACGGCCCTGATGGCTCACTCGCCGACCTCTGGTCCAGCGATCACCCTCAGCGGTCTCATACCGGACCTTCACCACTACAAGGGTTCGTTTGGCGGTCGTGTGTTCCCGCTCTGGGCCGATGCCGCCGCAACTCAGCCCAACATCGCCCCGGGGCTGTTGGCCGAACTCGCCTCCGCCTACGGCCGAAACGTCGCGCCCGAGGAAGTGATGGCCTATATCGCCGCCGTCGCCGCCCATCCCGGCTACGTCGAGCGCTTCCGCGAGAACCTGAAGCAGCCGGGCCTGCGAATTCCGCTGACCGCCGACCGGGACCTATTCGCCGAGGCTGTGCCGATCGGGCGCGAAGTTATCTGGCTCCATACCTTCGGCGAGCGCTTCGACAAAGGTCGCCCGGCCGGGGCTCCGCGCGTGGAGGACAAGGCCGCCCAGCCGACGATCCCCAAGGAGGGCCCCCTCCCGACGACGCTCGCCGCCATGCCGCACGAGCTGAACTACAACCCGGCCAAGCGCCGCCTCGAACTCGGGACCGGCTTCATCGCCAACGTCTCGCCCGCCGTTTGGACGTATGAGGTTTCGGGCAAGCGGGTGCTGAGCCAGTGGTGGTGGAGCTATCGTCGCGAGGATCGCTCCAAACCGCCGATGGGCGACAAGCGCCCGCCGTCCGAACTCAGCGGGATTCAGCCCAAGCAGTGGCTTGCGGAATACACCACCGAACTCATCGACGTGCTGCGCGTATTGACCCGGCTGGTGGCGCTCGAGCCGAGGCAAGTCGTCTTGCTGGAGCGCATCGTCCAGGGACCGATGCTCGAAGCCGATACGCTCCGCGAGGGCGGGGCGCTTTCGGACGGCTCGGGCGCGATGCCTCCGGAGCCGTTTCTTCCTAAGTCAGGCCACGCGCCGCGCCGCCGAGACCAGCGCCCGCTCGGCCTCGTCGATGTAGCCGCGGGTGATCGGCAGGGCGTCGACCCGCTTGGTCAGTTGGAGCTGGAAGTTCATGTGGCCGCCATAGCGGAAGCCCATCTCCGCGCCGCTCAAATAGTATTCCCACATCCGGCAGAACCGTTCGTCGTAGAGCGCCGCGACCTTGTCCCGGTTGGCCGCGAACCGTGCGCGCCAGCGCTCCAGGGTGTAGGCGTAGTGGAGGCGCAGGATCTCGATGTCGGCGACCCGCAGGCCGGCCCGCTCGACCGCCGGCAGCATTTCGGAGAGGGCGGGGATATACCCCCCCGGAAAGATATATTTGGCGGTGAACGGGTCGGTGGTGCTCGGCCCCTCCGAGCGGCCGATCGAATGGATCAGGGCCACGCCGTCGTCGGTGAGCAGGCGGGCCACCTGGTCGAAGAAGGCCTGATAGTTGGGCCGCCCGACGTGCTCGAACATGCCCACCGAGACGATCCGCTCATAGGGGCCGGCGACGTCCCGGTAGTCGGTCAGGGAGAACTTGACCCGCCCGGCCAAGCCGGCGGCCTCCGCCCGGGTTCGCGCGGTGGCCAGCTGTTCGGCCGACAGGGTCACGCCGTCGACCTTGACGCCCCCCCAGCCGGCCAGGGACAGGGCCAGCCCGCCCCAGCCGCAGCCGATGTCGAGGACCCGTTGATCCTTGGAAAGGTGCAGCTTGGCGGCGATATGGCGCTTCTTGGCGCCCTGGGCCTCGTCCAAGCCGGCGTCGGGGGACTCGAAGAGGGCGCAGGAATACTGCAGGTCCTCGTCCAGGAAGCAGCGGTAGAGTTCGAGCGACAGGTCGTAGTGATGGGCGACGTTGCGGCGCGCCGCCCGGCGCTCGTTGCGCTCGCGCACGAGCTTGGTCCACCCGCGTTCGAGCGCACCGGGGCGCGGGCCGTTGGGGCGCGACCGGGTATTGCTGGCGGCCAGGTCGACCAAGTCGTGGATCGTCCCTCGCTCGATGACGAGCTTGCCGTTCATATAGGCCTCGCCCACGCCCAGGGAGGGCTTGGCCATGATCCGCGCCAGGGTGAGCTTGTCGGCGATGGCGACCGCCACCTTCGCCTCCGAGCCGTCGCCCACGACGATTCGCCGCCCGCCCGGCAGGGTCACCTCCACCGCGCCGACGCGGAACATGCGACCCAGAAAAGCTTCGATGGTCAATTCGCCTCGGCCCCTGACGTGACGGTCACGCCCATTTCGGCCGCTCCGCCTTGACTCGCAAGGGTCCGGCGCCTATTTTCCCGTCGTTGGCACTCACCTTGCCCGGCTGCTAACGCCGAGGCGCCGAGGGCCGGCGAACAGACATTCACGTCCAGGAACTACGGAGAAAACATCCATGGCGTTTCGTCCACTCGGCGACCGCGTCCTCGTCCGTCGCGTCGAGGAAGAAGAAAAGACCAAAGGGGGGATCATCATCCCCGACACCGCTAAGGAAAAGCCCCAGGAGGGCAAGGTGGTCGCCGTCGGCCCCGGCGCCCGCGACGACTCGGGCAAGGTCCAGCCGCTCGACCTGAAGACCGGCGACCGCATCCTGTTCGGCAAGTGGTCCGGCAATGAAATCAAGCTCGAAGGCGAAGATCTTCTGATCATGAAGGAAAGCGACGTCCTGGGCGTGTTGGAATAGCGCCTTCCCAACCCCTCCCCCAAGAACCCCACTCGAAAGAAAGAGCCTCAAAGACCATGGCTGCCAAAGACGTCTATTTCTCGACCGACGCGCGTGACCGCATGCTCCGCGGCGTCAACATCCTGGCCAATGCGGTCAAGGTGACCCTGGGCCCCAAGGGCCGCAACGTGGTGATCGAAAAGTCCTTCGGCGCTCCGCGCTCGACCAAGGACGGCGTCACCGTCGCCAAGGAAGTCGAACTTTCCGACAAGTTCGAGAACCTCGGCGCCCAACTGATCCGTGAAGTCGCCTCCAAGACCAACGACAAGGCCGGCGACGGCACCACCACCGCCACCATCCTGGCCCAAGCGATTGTCGTCGAAGGCACCAAGTCGGTGGCCGCGGGCATGAACCCGATGGATCTGAAGCGCGGCGTCGAAAAGGCGGTGATCAAGGTTGTCGAGCACATCAAGTCGACCTCCAAGAAAGTCACCACCAACCAGGAAATCGCCCAGGTCGGGTCGATCTCCTCCAACGGCGACGCCGAAATCGGCGACATGATCGCCAAGGCCATGGAAAAGGTCGGCAACGAGGGCGTGATCACGGTGGAAGAGGCCAAGAGCCTGGAAACCGAACTCGATGTCGTCGAGGGCATGCAGTTCGATCGCGGCTACTTGTCCCCCTACTTCATCACCAATGCCGACAAGATGGAGGTCGCGCTCGAGGATCCCCTGATCCTGCTCTACGAAAAGAAACTCTCCTCCCTTCAGCCGCTCCTGCCGGTGCTCGAAGCGGTGGTTCAGTCTTCCCGCCCCCTGCTGATCGTGGCCGAGGACATCGAGGGCGAGGCCCTGGCGACCCTGGTGGTCAACAAACTGCGCGGCGGCCTGCGTGTCGCGGCGGTGAAAGCCCCGGGCTTCGGGGATCGCCGCAAGGCCATGCTCGAGGACATCGCCACCCTGACCGGCGGCCAGCTGATCAGCGAAGACCTCGGCATCAAGCTCGAGAACGTCGGCATCGAAATGCTCGGCAAGGCCAAGAAGGTCTCGATCACCAAGGACGACACCACCATCGTCGACGGCGGCGGCGAGAAGGCCGACATCGAAGCGCGGATCGGCCAGATCAAGCGCCAGATCGAGGACACCACCTCCGATTACGACAAGGAAAAGCTGCAGGAGCGCCTAGCCAAGCTGGCTGGGGGCGTGGCTATCGTCCGCGTCGGCGGCTCGACCGAAGTCGAGGTGAAGGAAAAGAAGGACCGTGTCGATGACGCCCTCAATGCCACCCGAGCGGCGGTCGAGGAAGGCATCGTCGCCGGCGGCGGGGTCTCCCTGCTCAAGGCGGCCGCGGCCCTGGACGGCCTCAAGGGCGAAAACCCCGATCAGGACGCCGGCATTGCCATCGTCCGGCGGGCGCTTCAAGCCCCGATCCGCCAGATCGCCGAAAACGCCGGCGTGGAAGGCTCGATCGTGGTCGGCAAGGTGCTGGAGAACGCTTCCGCCACCTACGGCTTCGACGCCCAGAAGGAAGAGTACTGCGACATGATCAGCGCCGGCATCATCGACCCGGCCAAGGTGGTTCGCACCGCCCTGCAGGACGCGGCCTCGGTCGCCGGTCTGATGATCACCACCGAAGCGGCGATCGTCGAAGCCCCCAAGAAGAACGCGGGCGGCGGCGGTGGCGGCGGCATGGGCGGCGGCGGCATGGGCGGCATGGGCGACATGGACTTCTAAAGTCCGACGCACATTTCGCCGAACTTCCATCGAGGGGCGGAGCCGCCAGGCTCCGCCCCTTACTTATTGGAGCCCGTTTGGGACCCGCTTAGAGCCTGACCCAAAAGGCGCTGGTCCGGAGGTTCGTGTCGTGATTCACCGGCTCGGTGTCAACCGAGGGGAGTGATTGGGCCTTACCACCCATCATTTTTCCAAGCGGCCCATAGAGGCGGCGGCGTCAGGAGGCGTTGGAGGCAGAATTGCATACGGCGCAGGCCGCGCTTGAACCATGAGATCATGCCGCGGGCGACATTTTT
>JACDGF010000137.1 GCA_013815405.1 Caulobacteraceae bacterium
CAGGGTGATGGGGGCGGAGCCGCCGGCGAGGCGGGCGCGGTAGACCTGGGTGGCTTCGAGGACGCGCATGACGTAGTCGCGGGTTTCGGAGAAGGGGATGCATTCGATGAAGTCGACCGGGTCGGTGGAGGAGCTTCTGGGGTCGCCGCAGGTCGTCGACCATTGGACGGGGCGGCCGGGGCCGGCGTTGTAGGCGGCGGCGGCCATGAGGTAGGAGCCGCTGAACTCATTCACCAGATCTCCCAGGAAGGCTGATCCGAGGCGCATGTTGTAGTCGGGATCGTCCAGTTCGTCGGCTTGGTAGGGAAGGCCCAGGCGGCGTGCGACGCCCTGGGCGGTGGCGGGCATCAGCTGCATCATGCCCCTGGCCCCGGCGCCGGAGCGGGCGCGGGGATCGAAGCTGCTCTCCTGGCGGGTGATGCCCAGGACGAAGGGGGCCTCGGGGGCGCCGAAGGCGGCCGGGGCGGTGCGGATGGGATAGCCTCGCTCTGGCAGGATGAAGCCGCGCCGGGCGGCGTTGCGCACCACCCGCATGGCCGCCTCCTGATCGCCCCAGCCGCGGGTGAAATCCACCAGCAGGGCCTCCTCCTGGGCGCTCGGCAGGGTCTCGGAGAGGGCGCCGACGAAGGCCTTGAAGGTGTCCCTGGCCCCGATCCCAGCGAGCAGGCGGGCGGCGCGGACCGGCTCGCGGCTCTCGAAGCGGGCGGCGTCGGCCGGGGTGATCGGCGGGTCGCGGCCCAGCGTGATGACCGCGGCCCCGGCCTTGGCGGCGGCCAGCTGGCCGTAGAAGGTGGTGTAGTACTTGGCCGCCTCGGCATAGAAGCTCTGGGCCGCGATCGGATCGCCCAGGGCCTGCGCCGCCCGGCCCCGCCAATAGAGCGCCCGGCTCTGGGTCAGAGGCGAGCGGCCGAGAGTCTGGAGGCGCGCGAAATGCTCGTCGGCGCTCCGGGCGTCCTTGAGCCTGACCAGCGCGATCCAGCCGGCCTGGAACGCCGCGTCGGCCCCGTCGGCGCCGGACGCCAGCCCCGAATGGGCGGCCGCGGCATAGGCGCCGGCGTAGTTTCCGGCCTCGAGGGCGGCGGCGACCAGGCTTCCGTGCTTCCACAGGCGCTCGGCGGCGGCTTGCTGGGGGAATGAAGCGGGCAGGCGGCCGACAAGCGAAACGGCGGCGGCGGTGTCGCCGTGGTCGCGCAGGCTGATGATCCGTTCGTAGGCCAAGTCCGGCCCGGTTCTCAGATCGGCGGGCAGGGCAAGGATCAGCTTTGGCGCCGAAAGGTCTCCTCGGCGGACCGCCATCCGCGCCTGGGCCAGCGCCTGCTGCTCGGGCGGTAGGAACCGCAGCAGATCCTGCCCCGCCGGCCCCTGGGCGCCGTAGAGCAGCAGATCCTCGCGGGCGACGTGATCGGCTTGACCCAGAACGACACCGAAGCGCGCCAGAATGGCCGCCTGGGTGTCCTGGTCGAATATCAGGGTGCGCCAAGCCTTACGGATCAGGTCCGCGGCGGCCGAGGTCCCACCCGTGGCGCCGAGAGCCGTGGCCAGGGCCAAGGCGCCCCGGCCGGTCCGTGGCGCCTCGCCGCCGAACCAGGCGATTACTTGTCTTGGCCCCATCCCGGCCTGATCGAGCAGGGTCTCGGCCGCCATCTGACGGCGCACGGAACGGGGCCAGCCGGCCAGGTCGCGCCGCGCGTTGTCTGCCTCCAGGAAGCTCATCGAATCGGGCGCGGAGTCGGCCAGCGCCCATTGAGCAATCTTGCGGGCCACGGGATCCTGGAGACCCGCCGCCGCCGCGCGGATGCGGACCCCGTCGCCGACTTTGGCCGCCGCCAGGACCGCCGTGACCGCCTGGGCGTCCGACTGCGAGAGGTAGGGATCGGGGGCGGTGCGGGGAGTCGTCACCGCCGCCGGCGCATCGGATCCGAGGCCCCGCGCCGCCGCGAGTCCGGTCGCCGCCAGGATGATCGCGGCGGCGATCGACGTTCGCCTCGGCCGTTTTCTCAATCGAGCGCTCCCTCGGGCGGCGCCTCGGACGATTCGTCCCGGTTGCGCCGGCGCGCGCCGGCGCCATAGTGTGCGACACGCTCCAGGCGCCGCAACCACGCGCGGCGATATCACGGCCCTTCGCACCCAAAATGCCATCGATTTTCTTCAAGGGCGTGTTCACGGCGCTGGTCACGCCGTTTCGGCAAGGGGCCGTGGACGAGGGCGCCTTCACCGCCCTGGTCGAGCGCCAGATCGCCGCCGGCGTCCATGGCCTGGTGCCCATGGGCACGACCGGCGAGAGCGCGACCTTGAGCCGCGCCGAGCACGGGCGGGTGGTGGAACTCTGCGTCCAGGTCGCCCGTGGCCGGGTCCCGGTGATCGCCGGGGCCGGCTCCAATTCCACCGCGGAGGCGATCGTCCAGGCCCGCCACGCCGAGGCCGCCGGCGCCCAGGCCGCCCTGGTGGTGGCGCCCTACTACAATCGGCCCAGCCAGGAGGGCCTCTACCGCCACTATGCCGCGATCGGCGAGGCGGTCGACATCCCCATCGTCGTCTACAACGTCCCCGCGCGCGCCGGCGTCGACATCGCCGACGAGACCCTGGCCCGGCTCGCGGGCCTGCCCCATATCGTCGGGATCAAGGACGCCACGGGCGACATGGCCCGCATCAGCCTTCAGCGGCGGATGTGCGGCTCGGACTGGAACATGCTCTCGGGAGACGATCCCAGCGCGCTCGGTTATATGGCGCACGGCGGCCACGGCTGCATTTCGGTGACCGCCAATGTCGCTCCGCGGGCGTGCGCGCGGTTCTTCGAAGCCTGCCTGGCCGGCGACTGGCCGGGCGCCTTGGCCCTTCAGGACCGGCTGATCGCCCTGCACAGAGCCCTCTTCCTCGACGCCTCGCCGGCCCCCACGAAGTTCGCCCTGGCGCATCTGGGGCTTTGCGCCGAAGACACCCGCCTGCCCATCGCCCCTTGCGCGGAGGCGGTGAAGCCCGGGCTCCTCGACGCTATGCGCGAAGCCGGCGTGATCTGATGGCGGGCGGCAAGCTTATCGCCGAAAACCGCCGCGCGCGGTTCGACTATTTCCTGGAGGAGACCTTCGAGGCCGGCCTGATCCTCACCGGCTCGGAGATCAAGTCCCTGCGCCTCGGCAAGGCCAATATCGCTGAATCCTACGCCGCCGCGGACGGCCGCGAGCTGGCCCTGGTCAACGCCTACATCCCCGAATACGGGCCGGCCAACCGGTTCAACCACGAGCCGCGCCGGCCCCGGCGCCTGCTGCTGCACCGCAAGCAGATCGACAAGCTCCTGGGCGCCGTGCGCCGCGACGGCCGCACCCTCGTCCCGACCCGGCTTTATTTCAACGACAAGGGCCTCGCCAAGTTGGAACTGGCCCTGGCCAAGGGCAAGTCCGCCCCGGACAAACGCGCCACGGTCGCGGAGCGGGACTGGAAGCGCGAGCAGGGGCGACTGATGCGGGATCGGGGGTAGGGGGTGGCGCGAGAAGTCCCACGGGCTTGTCCATCATCGCCGAAAAGAGGACAAGTGGTCATGACCCAAGTCATCGTCGTCAAAGCTGCATTCGATCCCGATGCGGGTGTCTGGTACACCGAGTCCAGCGACATCCACGGTCTGCGGATCGAAGCCTGCACGTTGGACGCCTTGGTGGCGCGCATCCCCGGCGCTATCCAGGATCTCCTCGAGGATGGGGATGGTTCGGACGCGATCGATATCCCTATCGAAGTCATCGCGCACGCCAGTACTCGGCTTCGGATTCCCGAACGGGCGTGAGCGGCTACACTCCGCGCGTGAAGGCCATTTTGAAAGACGCTGGCTGCCGCCTCGTGCGGCAAGGCAGGGGCGACCACGAAATTTGGGAGAGCCCCATTAATGGCCGGCGATTCACGGTGGACGGTGACATTCTCTCCAAGCACACCGCCAATGGAACGCTGAAGGATGCCGGTCTTCCCAAGCAGTTCTGACCGGCGCGATTGCGGCCTATCGATATTCGGCCCCGGCGCGGCGACCCAGTCCCTCGGCCAGGATCGTTGTCACCAGCATCTTCGGCGAGACGCCCGCGCGGTTACCCGCCCTGCAGCAACTCCCGCGCCCGTTCGAACACCGCCTCGAACATCGCCGTCGTCAGGCGCCCGGTGTTCGTGTTGAGCCGGGAGCAGTGATAGCTGTTGATCAGCCGGTAGCGACCGGCCAGAGTCTCGGCGCCATGGCCCGGCGCGCCGGCGGAAGCGGTCAAGCCCAACGCCCTCGTCACATTGCGCCGCGCCACGTCACCGAGGGTTACGATGAGCTCGAGTTCGGGGAGGGCGGCGATGCGGGCGGCGAGGAAGGGTCTACAGGCGGCTTCCTCGGAGGTGATCGGCTTGTTGCCGGGTGGAGCGCAGCGCACGGCATTGGTGATCATGCAGTCGACGAGTTCCAGGCCGTCGTCGATCCTGGCCTCGTAACGACCCCGGGCGAATCCGGTCTTGATCAGGGTTTCGTAGAGCAGGACGCCGGCGAAATCGCCGGTGAACGGTCGCCCGGTGCGATTGGCCCCCTGACGGCCGGGCGCCAGGCCGACCACCAGCAGCCGGGCGTTCGCGTCGCCGAAGGACGGCGCGGGGCCATTGAACCAGGCCGGGTGGGTCGCCTGGTTCTGGGTGCGATAGGCCACGAGGCGCGGACAGATCGGGCAATCGCGCGGCGGGTCTGGGGCGACGGCTTGCACGCAAACCTACTCCTCGCTCCGCGCCTCCGGGGCGAACCTCGGCGTTCGGGCCGGGCGGCCGATGACATCCGCCAGATCGGCGAGGTCGACGAAGGAATCGGCTTGGCGGCGCAAATCGTCCGACGCCATCGGCGGCTGCGACTTGACCGTCGAGACCACGGTCACCCGCACGCCCTTACGTTGCAGCGCCTCGACGGCGCAGCGGAAATCGCCATCGCCGGAAAACAGCACCATGTGGTCGGCGCGGGGCGCGATCTCCAGCATGTCGACGGCGATCTCCACCCCCATGTCGCCGCGCCAGCGCTTGCGCCCCTCACGGTCGGTGTATTCCCGCGCCGGCTTGGTGACGAGGGTGAAGCCGTTGTAGTCCAGCCAGTCGGCCAGGGGGCGGATCGGCGAATAGTCCTGATCCTCCACCAGGGCGGTGTAATAATAGGCGCGGATGAGCAGGCCGCGCTGGCGGAACTCGTCGAGCAGCTTCTTGTAGTCGATGTCGAAGCCGAGGCTCCTGGCGGCGGAAAACAGGTTGGCCCCGTCGATGAACAGCGCCAAGCGATCGGTCGGATAGAAGGTCATGGCCGTAAATCCTTCAATCAAAATAGATAAATCAAAATTCCTGGACGACGCGGTGATCGTCGCCCTAGGGTCAAATCTTACCGGCGAATTCCTTTCATGCCACGCGCTGCTTGACGCGGCCGGCGCGCGCTTCGCGGGCGTGGGCCTGCCCATTCTGCGCCAATCGGGCTGGTGGCGCTCGCGGGCCTGGCCCGATCCCAGTCAACCTGACTATCTCAATGGCGTCGCCCTTGTCGAGACGGCCCTTGGACCGGCGGAGGTGATGGCCCGCTTGCTGGCCCTCGAAGCCGCTTTTGGCCGCCGGCGTGGCGAGGCTAACGCCGCTCGCACCCTGGATCTCGATCTCATCGCCCACGGGCGGCGGGTGATGGACGAGCCCGGCCTGACCCTTCCCCACCCCAGGGCTCATGAGCGCCTTTTCGTCATGGGGCCGCTGGCGCGGATCGCGCCGGGTTGGGTTCATCCGATCGTCGGCGAGACCGCCAAGGAGCTGGCCGGGCGAGCGACGATCGGGCGGAGCGCTCGGCTGGAGGTTTGACGTCACGCCCATGCGGCGTTGCACAATCGTTCCGCGATCACTAGTTTGGAACTCTCCACGCTTCATCCCCGCGAGAATCCATGGCCCGCGTCACCGTCGAAGACTGCGTCACCCGCGTCCCCAACCGCTTCAACCTGGTTCTTCTGGCCGCCAATCGCGCCCGCGCGATCGCCGCCGGCGGCCCGCTCATGCTGGATCGGGACAACGACAAGAACCCGGTCGTCGCCTTGCGAGAGATCGCCGAGGACATGGTCGATGCGACGGACCTGCGCGAGACCCTGATCGCCAGCCTTCAGCGCGTGGACGAGCATTCAGAAGCGGAGGAGGAAGCCGAAACCCTGGCCCTCATTTCCGACCCCACCCACGTGCAGATGAGCGAGCAGGAGTTGGTGCGGGCTTTGCAGAGCGACCGCGATGGCGGCCAGGAGGAGCGCTACTGAGCCGCGATGGCGCAGACACTCTCCCTC
>JACDGF010000138.1:0-3435 GCA_013815405.1 Caulobacteraceae bacterium
GCCGCGGGCCACGGCGGCCCGCGCGTGGCTTTGCCTCACCGCCGCGCTCGGCGTCATCGGCGTCGCCTTCCACGCCCGCGGTGTCGCCCGCATGATGGGGGGCTGGCGAAACTGGTCGCAGAACCTGATCGACGGGCCGCCGGCGCCCGCCCCACCCGCCTTTTCCGCCCTGGCGCTGGCCGGCCTCGCGGCGCTGTCTCTGATCGAGCATGACCATGCCTGAGCGCTATCCTGGCTACGACGTGCTGGGCAAATGGAACAGCCCGTCCTTCGACGCGGTGACCCGCGAGGTGCTCGCGCGGCGCCTCGGCGCGGTTCCCAAACGCCGGTTCTTCACCCGAGGGGAGTGGGAGCTTCTGGAGGCGCTCGGCGCCCATCTGATCCCCCAATCCAAACGGGCCGATCCGATCCCGATCACGCCGTGGATCGACGCCATGCTCGCGGACGGCGGCGGTGAGGGATTCCACCGCGTCGGCGAGCCGCGCGACGCGGAAGTCTGGCGCACGGGCCTCGCGGCGATCGATGGCGAGGCGCGACGACGCCATCAGGCGCGCTTCATCGACCTTGGCCCGCCGATGCGCGAGGCCTTGCTGCGCGACCTGCGGGCCGGCGCGGCCGGCGACGGCTGGAGCGGCGTCGGGCCCCGCCGCTTCCTGATCGACTTCCTGCTCAAGGCGATGGCCGCGATCTACTACAGCCATCCCGCCGCCTGGAGCGAGATCGGTTTTGGCGGCCCGGCTTCGCCGCGGGGCTATGTCCGCCTCCAGCTGGGCCGGCGCGATCCCTGGGAAGCGGGCGAAGCGAAATGAGCGCCGGCCCGGCGAGCGCCCATACGACTCGGGCCGTCGCCGGGCGCGCGCCCGACGTGTTCGAACGCGGCGGCTGGACGCCGATGCGCCAGAATGCCGACCGGGAGGCGGTGGATTTCGCCATCGTCGGGACAGGCGCCGGGGGCGCGACCCTCGCCGCCAAGCTCGCCGAGGCGGGCTTCACCGTCGTCGCCTTCGACGCCGGCCCGTACTGGCGACCGCTCGAGGACTTCGCCTCTGACGAGACCGAGCAAGGCAAGCTGTTCTGGACCGACGAGCGGTTGACCGGCGGCGATGACCCGGTCGAACTGGGCGCCAACAACTCCGGCCGAGGGGTGGGCGGCTCGACCGTCCACTTCTCCATGGTGTCGCTGCGCTTCCGCCCCGAGTGGTTCAAGGCCAGGAGCCGGCTCGGCTACGGGACCGACTGGCCCCTCGGCTATGACCAGATCGCGCCCTACTACGACGAGGTCGAACGCGCGCTCTGCGTTTCGGGGCCGATCCGATATCCCTGGGGGCCGCGGCGGCGGCGCTACCCCTATCGCGAGCATCCGCTGAACGCGCCCGGCGAGCTGCTGGCGCGGGGCGCGCGGGCGATGGGGATCAAATGGTCGTCCACCCCGCTGGCCACGGTGTCGGCTCCGCGCGGAAAGTCGCCGCCGTGCGTCTATCGCGGCTTCTGCATCCACGGCTGCTCGACCAACGCCAAGCAGAGCGCCCTCATCGTCTGGATCCCTCGCGCCTTGAAGGCCGGGGCCGAGGTGCGCGACCTGGCGATGGTCGGCCGGATCGAGGTCGACGCCGCCGGGCTCGCCGCCGGCGTCCATTACCATCGCGACGGGGAATGGCGGTTCCAGCGGGCGCGCAACGTCGTCGTCGCAGGCTATGCGATCGAGACGCCGCGCCTGCTGCTCAATTCCGCCTGCCCGGCCTTCCCCCAGGGCCTCGCCAACCGCTCCGGCCTCGTGGGCACGCATTTGATGGTGCATGGCGGGAACGCGGCCTGGGGGACGTTCGAGGAGGAGGTGCGCTGGAACAAGGGGCCGCCGAACATGGCGGTCAGCGAGCACTGGAACTATGAGGATCGCGGCAAGGATTTCCACGGCGGCTACGCCTTCATGTGCCAGGGGCCGCTGCCGCGCGAATGGGCGCGGACGGTGGCCGGGACCCGGGGGCTGTGGGGCGAAGGCCTCCACGCCGAGATGGAGAAATACAATCATATGGCCGGGCTAGGGCCGGTCTGTGAATCCGACGCCCAAGCCCGCAACCGGGTCGAACTGGCCGACGAGGTCGACTCGTATGGGCTGCGCATCCCGCGCGTGACCTACGCCTTCTCCGACAATGACCGGCGCATCCAGCGCCACGCCGTCGCCTATCTGAGCGAGACGCTCCGCGCCGCGGGGGGCCGCGATATCTGGAGCAGCGACGACACCAGTCACCTGATGGGAAGCTGCCGGATGGGCGATGACCCGGCGACCTCGGTGGTCGATGCGGACGGCCGCTCCTGGGACATCCGCAACCTGTGGATCTGTGACGGATCGCTGTTTTGCACCTCGGGCGGGGTGAACCCCTCCCTCACCATCCAGGCGCTGGCCTGCCGCGTCGGCGATCGGATCGCGGCGATGGCCAGGCGGGGAGAGCTGTGAGCCGCCTCTTCACCAACATCGCCGACCTCAAGGAGGGCGCGCGGCGACGGGTGCCCAAGCCCTTCTTCGATTTCGTCGAGAACACCGCCTACGACGGCCTGACCTATGCCGCCAATCGGGCCGACCTGGACGCCATCAAGTTGCGCCAGCGGGTGATGTTCGATGTATCGCAAAGGTCGACGGCCTCGACCATGCTCGGCCAACCGGTCGCGATGCCGGTGGCGCTGGGGCCGACCGGCCTTTGCGGCGCCGTCTGGGCGAACGGAGAGCTGCTGGCCTGCCGCGCCGCGCAAAAGTTCGGTGTGCCCTTCACCCAATCGACGAGCTCGGTGCTGCGTATCGAGGACATCGCGGCGGCGGTCGCCGAGCCGTTCTGGTTCCAGCTCTACATCACCAAGAACCGCGAGTTCTGCGAGCACCTGATCGAGCGCGCCAAGGATGCCGGATGCCCGGTTCTGGTCCTGACCATGGACCTGCACGTCGAAGGGCAGCGCCACCGCGACATGAAGAACGGCGTCGGGGTCCCTCCCCGCCTCACGCCCGGAAATGTGTGGAGCGTGGCTTCCCACCCGCGCTGGGCCTTCGCCATGCTCGGCTCAAAGCGGTTTAGTTTCGGCAACTATCTGGAGATCGTCGATCCAACCAAATTCAAGGAAATGGCCGTCAAGGTCCGGGGCCAGGCCGACGATTCCTTCGACCTCGCCACCCTCGATTGGGTCCGCGCCAAATGGCCGGGCAAGCTGATCGTCAAGGGCATTCTCGATCCCCGCGACGCGGTGATGGCCGCCGAGGCGGGCGCCGACGCGGTGCTGGTCTCCAATCACGGCGGGCGGCAGTTGGACGGAACCTGCTCGAGCGCATCGGCCCTGCCGGCGGTTTGCGACGCCGTCGGCGACCGGCTCGAGGTCTATGCCGATAGCGGCGTCCGCTCGGGGATGGACGTCCTTCGCCTGCTGGGCTTGGGCGCCAAGGGGGTGTTC
>JACDGF010000138.1:3445-6239 GCA_013815405.1 Caulobacteraceae bacterium
GGCCTATCTCTACGGCCTCGGCGCCGACGGCGAGGCGGGCGTCGCCAAGGCGCTCGAACTGATCCAGAAGGAACTCAGCATCGCCATGGCCCTCACCGGCGTCACCGACTTGGCCAAGCTTCCGCCCGATCTGTTGATCATACCACGCGCGCAAGACCAAAGAGCCCACCCTCGGCGTGATCCATTCGACGCACGGGGCGTTGTGCCCGAGGCGGCGAGTGACGAGAACACAGGCCTATGAAACAGATCTCATGCGACGTGGCGATCATCGGCGCGGGTTCGGCGGGCCTGGCCGCCTATCGGTCGGCGGTGGAGGCCGGCGCCAAGACCGTTCTCATCGAGGCCGGGCCGGGAGGCACGACCTGCGCGCGCGTGGGGTGCATGCCCTCCAAGCTGCTGCTGGCCGCCGCCCGCGCCGCGAGGGGCGTACGCGAGGCGCCCCAATTCGGCGTGGGGTCGCGAGCAAGAGTGCGTATCGACGGGGCCGCCGTCATGGCGCGGGTCCAACGGGAGCGGGACCATTTCGTCGCCGCGGTCTTCAAGGACGTGGCCGCCATTCCGGCCAAGGACAAGCTGGCGGGGCAGGCCCGTTTCGACGGGCTCACCAGCCTCACGGTGGACGGCCATTCACGGGTTCAGGCGCGGGCGGTCGTGATCGCCGCCGGCGCGCGGCCTTCGGTCCCCGGAGCCTTGACCCAAGCGTGCGGCGACCGGCTGCTCACCCACGAAACGGTGTTCGACCTCCACACCCTGCCCAAATCCCTGGCGGTGATCGGGGCCGGCCCCCTGGGCGTCGAACTGGCGGTCGCCTTCGCCCGGTTGGGCGTGCGCACCGCGGTGTTCGACGAAGGCGAGACGATCGGGGGCATCGCCGATCCGCTCGTCCAGGCGGCGGCGCGGGAGCATCTCGGGCGTGAACTCACCCTGCACCTGGGCGTCAAAGTCGAAGCCAAACGGCCGGACGCCGGCGACGTTAAAGTCGCCTGGCGGGTGAAGCAGGGCCGCGCCCGGAGCGCGAGGTTCGAATATGTGCTTTCGGCCGCCGGCCGGCCGCCGGCGCTGGACGGCCTGGATCTGAAGATGGCGGGCGTCGAGCTGGATGCGCACGGGGCGCCGGCGTTCGATCTTTCCACCCTGCGATGCGGCCGAAGCGCGGTGTTCATCGCCGGTGACGCCAACAACGCCCGGCCGGTGCTGCACGAGGCGTCCGCCCAGGGTGAACGGGCCGGTTCCAACGCCGCGCGCTACCCGAAGGCCGAAAAACGCCCGCCGGGGGTCATGCTCGCCATCGCCTACACCGACCCCGACATGGCCGTCGTCGGCGAGGGGTTCGACCCGAAACAGGAAAAGGCCTGGGCCATCGGCTGCTCGGGGGATAACGGCCGCGCCCGGGTGGAGGGGGTCGATGCGGGAGTGCTGCGCGCCTATGTCCGCCGCGAGGACTCCGTGATCGTCGGCGGGGAGATGTTCGGGCCCGGGGTCGAGCACCTCGCCCAGATGCTCGCCTGGATGGCGCAGCTGGAACTCACCGTCGAGGCCGCCCTGGCCCTCCCCTTCTACCATCCTACCCTAGAGGAGAGCCTGCGCGCCTGCCTGCGGGACGCAAAGCGCCAGCTCGGTTGACGGCGGAAGGTCCCGTGGAGTCCCGAATAATCCCGCTTTCCCCGCGAAAGCGGGTATCCAGGTGTTTTATCGTCGAGCGCCGCGGATTGCGGAAAAATCCTGGGTCCCCGCTTTCGCGGGGAAAACGATGAAGGGAAGGCGGATCCATAGAGTCGCCACCGGGACCGATCGCCGCGGCGGCGCGGGCGCCTTCTCGGCCCCATCGCCCTCACCCCCCGTGCGCGAACCCGGGATAGAGCGACATGCCGCCGTCGAGGGTGAGGGTCGCGCCGACCATGTAGTCGGCGGCGTCGGAGGCCAGCCAGACGGCGGCGGCGGCGACGTCCTCGACCTCTCCGATCCGGCCATAGGGGATCAGCTTCAAAAGCTTGCGCAGGGCGGCGGGCGAGCCCCAGGCAGCCTTGTTGATCGGGGTGCGAATGGCGCCCGGCGCGATGGCGTTGACCCGGATCTTCTCCGGGCTGAGTTCCTGAGCCATGCTCTCCATCAGCATCTTCACGCCGCCCTTGGCGGCGGCGTAGTTGACGTGGCCGGCCCAGGGGATGGTCTGGTGGACGGAGCTGACGAACAGGACTTTGCCCAGGGCCTTGGAGCGCTTCGGGTCCATTCCCTGGCGGCGGAACCGGCGCACCGCTTCCTGGGCGCAGAGAAAGGCGCCGGTAAGATCGAGGTCGATCACCGCCCGCCAGTCCTCGAGCTTCAGCTGCGTGAACGCGCCGTCCTTCTGCAGGCCGGCGTTGGCGATCAGCATGTCGGTTCCGCCGAAGTGCTCGTGAGCGACGTCGAACAACCGCTCGATATCGCCGGGGCGGGAAACATCGCCGGCCGCCGCGACCGCCCGACCGCCTTTTTCCACGATTGATTCGACGATCTTCTTGGCGGCCTCGGCGGCGCCGTGGTGGTTGATCACCACGGCCGCGCCCGCCTCGGCATAGGCCTCGGCGATGGCCGCTCCGAGACCTGAGCTGGCGCCGGTGATGATCGCCCGCTGCGCCGCCAGAGGTTTCTCGCCCACAGCTTGCTCCCTTACGCTTTCAGACTCTTGGCGGTGATCCCGCCCGACGGCCCGCGGGTGATCTCGCAGTCGAAGCGATTCTCGCCGATCGCGAGGCCGGCGACGGTGAGCCGGTCGACGCCGGCGGGCAGCAGCGGGCGGTCGAAATCCACGCCC
>JACDGF010000139.1 GCA_013815405.1 Caulobacteraceae bacterium
GCGCTGTTGGCCGCGGCGTCGGCGGAGGTCGCCGCGCTGGCGGCGTAGGCCGCGGCGGTGTTGGCCGAGGCGGCGTTGGCGGCGGCGGCGGCATCGTCATCCTTCTTTTCGCAGGCGGCGACCGTCAGGGCCGAGGCGGCCGAGGCGGCCACCAGCAGAAGGCGAAACCGGTTGGAGATCATCGTGGCGGCTCCTTTGAGGCGCGGTATCCGTTGATGTCGACTCCGGGCCGAGCGGCTCGGGTCATCGATCCACAATGCCTGAAACGCCGCGAGGTTTCACGCGCGCGTGATCGGGTGCCCGGGCCTCGTGTCACAGGAGCATGGCGTCGGCCTTGGCCTGCAACGCGGACTCCTGGCGGTGGACATAGACCAGAGCCCCGACGACCAGGGCGAGGGCAAACGCCACCGCGGCCACGCCCACGGGCCGCCCCACGGCCTGGAAGAAGGCCCCGAACACATAGCCCCCTACCGCCAGGGCGGCGGCCCACGCCGTCGCTCCCAGGGCGTTGAACACCATGAACCTGGGCGCGGGCATGCGGTTGGTCCCGGCCAGGACGCCGCCGAAGGGTCCCAGGAGGGCGATGAAGCGCAGGAAGAACACGATCTTCCCCCCATGGGCGAGGAAGAGATACCGCCCCAGCCTCAGGCGCGCCGGGCCCAGGCCGATCACGCTCCCATAGCGCGCCAGCGCCGCGGCGCCCGCGAGACGACCGAGGCCGTAGCCGGCCATGCCGCCCAACGTCGCCATCCCGGCGCCCCCCAGGGCCAGGACCACGATGCTGAGGCGGTGGGTGTGGGCGGCGTAGACCGCCGCGGCGATCAGGATCTCGCCCGCCGGCACCGGCACGCCCGCCCCCGCCAGCAACAGGGCCGCGAAGACGACGAGATAGCCGTAGTCGGCGACCAGGGTGGACAGATGGGCGACGGTCATGGGGCTTTCGATAGCACGCCGGCGCGACACAGCCGCCCCGCGCCGGTTTGACAAGCCCGCCGCCGCCGCCCATGTGCGATTGGGGACGCCTGTGATGAGGATGCCATGTTGCTCCAACCCGCTCGCTTCAGCCTGGGCCTGGCCGCCTGCGCCGCCCTCGGCCTGACCGCCTCGGCCGCCCCGCGCCCGGACCCCGCGCCCCGCTCGTGCTTCTACTTCACCCAGTGGCAGGGCTGGAGCTCTCCCAGCCCCGACGTCCTCTATCTGAGGATCAACGTGCGCGACATCTACCGCGTCGACCTCAGCGCGGGCTCGAGCCGCCTCCAGCAAGGTGGAAGCGTTCATCTGGTGTCGAAGATTCGCGGCCCCTCGACCATCTGCTCGGCGATCGACCTCGACCTCGCCGTCGCCGACGACAACGGCTTTTCCACCCCCCTGATCGCCCGCTCGATCACCAAGCTGACCCCGGAGGAAGCCGCCGCCATCCCGGCCAAATTCCGGCCGTAAGGTTATCGAGGGTCGCCGATGGGGCCGCGCCCCCTCACCCGACCGCGTTCACATAACCCTCGCCAAATCGTCACGCAACCGTCGCCGGCGCCCACTAGCGGTTGGGCGGGCCGAACGCGCTCCCCCCGGGAGCTTCGAGCGGTCGCCGATGACGGGGCGCCGACATGCGAAGACGCCAGACCGCTCTGGGCCTGCTCACGGGTGTTGGCCTTTTGGGCCTCGGCCCCGCGGCGGGCGCCGCCGTCACGGCGGCCGACGGCGCCGCGTCGGTGAGCGAGGTGATCGTCACCGCCCCGCGCCAGGAGGACAAGGCTCGGGAGGTGCAGTTCGCGGCGCCCAATCTGATCAGCGTCCAGCCGGCCGACACGATCCTCAAATACCCCGACTACAACGCCGCCGAGGCGCTCGGCCGCATACCCGGGATTTCGCTTTCCAGCGACACCGGCGAGGGCCGCTTCGTCCAAATCCGGGGCATCGACGCCAATCTGGACGGCGCGACCTACGGCGGCGTCCCGCTCCTGAACACCAACCCGGGCGGCACGGCGGCTGGCGGCGGCGGCCGGGCGGTGGAATTCGACACCATCCCGACCGGGGCCATCGACGGCGTCATCGTCACCTACACCCTGCTCCCCGACCATGAAGCCGAGGGCCTGGGCGGCTCGATCGAGCTGACGCCGCGCACCGCGACCAGGATCACCAAGCCGTTCTTCGATGCGACCTTGGGGTGGGGCTATGAGCCGCTGCATGATCATACCGGCCCCTTCGAAGCGGATATCGCCTTTGGCGCCCGTTTCGGCTTCGGCGACCGTGGCCTAGCGATCCAGAACGGCGCCGGGAGCCTCGGCGAGCCGAGAGCCGGCTGGATCTCCAATCCCGCGCCCTTCTCCTTCGTGATCACCGCCTCGCGCCAGGACGACCGCCGCGCCGTGGACGACCTGGAAGCCGGCTACATCGATGGGGACGCGCCGTCCAACGCCATCTCCGAGTACAACCTGCGCCGCTACGACTATCACCGGCGGAGGTTCAGCTATGGCGGGGAGTTCGACTTCCAGCCCAACGACGACCACACCTATTACATTCGCGGCGGCGTCGCCGGCTATACGGAGTCTGTGCACAAGAACTTCCTGCTGTTCAACGACCTCGACGCCGATCCGCTTCAAATCGATCCCAACAACTCCAACGGCTATCTGGTCACCACCGACCCCGCCATCAGGCTCACCGACGAGGAGGAGGTCCATCGCAACCAGATCTACGCCATCGGCGGCGCCGACCGGTTCGGCGATATTCTGCTCGACTACCACGCCGCCTACAGCCGCGCGACCTTCCATGTGCGCCGAAATATCGGCGCCACCTTCACCGGGCCGACGGTTCCGTTCACCTACGACAACGTAACCACTCCGAATTTCCCGATCTTCGGGTTTCCCGCCGGCACGAACGTCGACGACCCCTCAATCTACAGCCTGGACAGCCTGAGCAACGAGCAGGATTTCGACGTCGACGAGGAATATTCCTACGCCGCGAACCTGACCTTCCCCCTACGCCTGATCAACGACAGCGACCGGATCAAGATCGGAGGCCAGGCGCGCCTGCGCGACAAGGTCGCCACGGAATTCGACGAGGATTTCGAAGTGCCGGGCCTGTCGCTCTCCGGCCTCTCCGGCCCCGCGATCAGGTTTTACGACGGCCACTACACCGACGGCCCGCAGATCGACCGCTACGCCATCGGCGATCTGATCGCCACCGGCGCGGCGGTTTCCGGCGGGCCTCAATTCAACCCCGAAAGCTTCATTGCCGCCACGGAAAACATCTACGCCGGCTACGTCCAGTATACGACGACGATCGGCAAGTGGGGGCTTCTGGCCGGCGTGCGAGTGGAGGCGACCGACGCCCGCTACGGCGGCTTCGTTCCGGACATCGCCGACGAGGACACCCTCGTCCTCCAGACTCGCCCGGTGAGCTATGTCGACGCCTTTCCCACCGTGCAGCTGCGCTACGCCTTCACGCCGCGGCTGATCGCGCGCGCCACCTGGTCGACCGGCATCGGCCGACCCGGCTTCACCCAGAACACCACCGCCGCGTCGATCGACCGCACGGCCGATCCCTTCGCCATCACGCGGGGAAACCCGGACCTGAAACCGATCGCCGGCGACAACTTCGACCTTTCCCTCGAATACTATCTGCCCAACGGCGGCATCGTCTCGCTGGCCGCATTCGACAAGGAGTTCCAGAACTACATCGTCCCGCGCATCCAGCGGGGGGTGACCACCGACCCGCTGGCGCCTGGCCAACGCGCCGACGTCACCACCTTCCTCAATATTTCCACCGCCTACGCGCGCGGCGTCCAGGCGGCGTACCACCAGAAGTTCACCTGGCTGCCCAGGCCCCTGGACGGCTTCGGCATCGAGGCCAATCTCACCTTGGTCGACTCCGAAATCCTGGAGTATACCGCCGATCAATCCCTCACCGGCTTGGCGCAACACGGCCTGCTGCCGGGAACGTCACAGGTCACCTGGAACCTGGCCGGCTTCTACGAGGCCCACGGGATCCAGACCCGGCTATCGGCCGAATACGTCAGCCACAGCCTGTTCGGCCTGGGCGGCGACAAGAGCCTCGATACGTTCCAGGACAGCCGCCTCACCGTCGACCTGACCTCCAGCTACCGGCTTACCTCGCACTGGGCGGTGTTCTTCAGCGCCAAGAACCTCACCGACGAGCCCCTGCGCTACTACGAGGGCGCCGCGAACCGCCCGATCCAGCGCGAGTTCTACGACATCACCGTCGAAGGGGGCGTCCGCGCCAGTTTCTGACCGGTATGACTCGGCGCGATGGGCGCCTTGCCGTTCCCATCCCTCGCCCCCCAGCGCCGCCCGGTTGACTTTGCGGCGGCGAAGCGCTGCTTGTTTCGCGGACCGATCGATCCGGCGGCGGCGACCGAACGTCCGGAGGGACGGCAAGGCTTTGAGTCTCACACGGATCATCACCGCGTCGGTCGGCTTGGCCCTGGTGGTCGCGGCGCTCGCCGGCGTTCTCGCCTATACGCACCTGAGCCTGGAAAGCCGTGCGCGCTACTGGGTCGTCCACACCCATCGGGCGATCGAGCAGAACCAGACTCTCTTCTCTCTGCTGCAGGACGCCGAAACCGGTCAGCGCGGCTATCTGCTCAGCGAGGATCCCGCCTATCTCGCGCCCTTCGATCGCGCCGAGCCGCGGATCGCCGAGGCGCAGGCGGGCCTCGCCGCCCTGGTGGCCGACAGTCCCGTCCAATCGGGGCGGGTCCGCGATTTGAACCGGCTGGTCTCGCGGCGCCTGGCGATCGTCGAGCGCTCGGTCGCCTTGGGCCGGTCCGGCGACTTCGCCGCCGCCCGCGCGATGGTCACGGGCGGCCAGGGCCTTCGCCTGATGACCGATATCCGGCGCCGGGTCGGCGTGATCTCGAAGGTCGAAGAGGCCCTTCTGGGCCGCCGCATCCAGAGCGCCTCCGGGGCCGATCGGCTCAATCTGGCCATCGGCCTGGCCGTCGCCATCGTGGCCCTCGTCGGGCTGTTGGGCTCGTCTTCTGTCTTTCCCGCGCCAATCGCCGCTTGACCCGGGCGGCGGCGGAGACCCGGGCGGCGCGCGCGGCGCGGGAGGCCAGCGACGCCCTCACCCGGGCGATCTTCGCCAACCTGCCCGACTATCTTTTCGTTCTCGAAGTCGCGGCGGGGGACCGCTTCGTGGTCGGCGAGGTCAACCCCGCCTTCGAGCGGGCCCTGAACGTGTCGGGTCCCGCGATCCGGGGCAAGGCCATCGATGAACTCGTTCCCGCCTCGACCGCCGAGCCCATGCTGGCCCACTACCGCCGCGTCCGCGCGGCCGACAAGCCGATTCTCACCCGCGACGTGATCGCCGAGGCGCCGGGCGGCCCGCGCACCTGGGAAACCATCCTCGCCCCGGTGAAGAACGCCGCCGGGGAAACCGACCGGATCGTCGGCGCGATCCGCGACATCACCTCGCGGGTGCGCACCGAGGAGCGGCTGCGCGAGGCCCAGCGCATGGAGGCGGTCGGCCAGCTCACCGGCGGCGTGGCCCACGATTTCAACAATCTCCTGCAGGTCATTCGCGGAAACCTGGAACTGCTCGAAGGGGCGGTGGCGGGTCGTGATCCGGCCCGGCGCTGGCTCGGCGCCGCCCTGCACGGGACCGAGCGGGCCGCCCAGCTCACCGGCCAGCTGCTCGCTTTCGCCCGCCGCCAGCCTTTGGCGCCCCAGGTGATCAACCTCTCGCGCCTGGTGGGCGATATGGCCGAACTGCTGCGGCGCACCCTGGGCGACGGGATCGCGGTGGAGACGGTGATCGGCGGGGCGCTGTGGAACACCCTGGCCGATCCCGCGCAGGTGGAGAGCGCCATTCTCAATCTGGCGATCAACGCCCGCGACGCCATGAACGGCGAGGGACGCCTCACCGTGGAGATCACCAACGCCTCGCTGGACGAAGCCTATGCGCGCCATGCCGAAGGCCTGACGCCCGGCCAATATGTGCTGATCGCCGTCTCCGACACCGGCCATGGGATGTCCCCGGAAACTCGCGAACGGGCTTTCGAGCCCTTCTTCACCACCAAGGCGGACGGCAAGGGCAGCGGCCTGGGCCTCTCCATGGTCTATGGCTTCGCGCCCCAGTCGGGCGGGCATGTCCGGATCTACTCGGAGCCCGGCGAGGGGACCACCGTGAAAATCTACCTGCCACGCTCCCGCGACGCGGTCACCGCGCCCAACCTTCCCGCGCCGCTTCCGGCCCGGGGCGCG
>JACDGF010000140.1 GCA_013815405.1 Caulobacteraceae bacterium
CCCTGGCGGAGGCGGACGTCGTGCTGGGCCGCCCGGCCGACTGGCGCGCCGTCGTCGCCCGCGAGACCGGCGAGCGCCTCCCCGACGCCCAGGGCGCGATCCTGCGCGCCGCCTGCGAGAACCTGGCCGGCGCCTACGCCGTGCTGGACCGCGCCAAAGGGCGGGGGTGAGGCGGCCGATCGGTTGCCAAAAACTTGCCAAATGTTGCCATTTGTTGCCCTGAACCCGCCATCCCGGAACCGGCGCGATCCCGTCGGCTCGACTCACGCCCGCGGGCGCTTTGCCCGCCAAGCCGCCATCATCCTCCCCGGCTCATCCATCTTGAAGGCGGCGGCGAAAGCATCGGCGCCGGCGGCGATGGCGTCCTTCAGGGGAAGGTCTTCCCAGGCGCGGATCAGGGCCTTCTGCAGGCGGACCGCGCGAGGGCCGGCGACCAGGAGACTGGCGAGTCGAGCCTCGACGGCGGCGTCCAGACCGGCGGCGGGAACGACGGCGTCGACCAGCCCCATGCGAAGCGCGGCGTCCGCGTCGAAGGTCTCGCCCAGCAGCAGCATCTCCCGCGCCCGGCCCCAGCCGACCAGGCCCGGCAGCAGGGCCGCCTCCACCACCGAGGGGATGCCGAGCTTCACCTCCGGCATGCCGAACGTCGCGCCCTCCGCCGCCACCCTCAGGTCGCACGAGGCCGCCAGCTCCAGGCCCGCGCCCAGGGCATGGCCTCCGATCCGCGCGATCACCGGAACCGGCGCCGCGCGCACCGCCGCGCAGCAGCGGTGGACCTTGCCGATGAACGCCCGGGCGGCCTCGGGCCCCGAGAGGGAGGCCATCTCATCCACGTCCGCCCCGCCGACGAACGCCCGGTCCCCCGCGCCGGTCAGCACGATGGAGCGCAGGTCGTCCTCGGCCGCCAGGGTCTCGAAAGCTTGGACGAAAGCCCCCATCACGGTGGAGTTCAGCACATTGAGTTTCGCCGCATTGTCGAGGGTGACGAAGGCCACGGCGCCGCCGGAGCGGGCTTCGCGGCGGACGTGGACGGCTGGGGTTTCGGGCATGGAACCATTGGCGGGCCGGCTCGCTGATTGACGCCTTGAACGGGTCAAAGTCCAGAACCGAGGACGCGCGCCAAGCTGGAGCCCCCTTCCCCGGCTTCGCCGGTACTTCCCCCATAGGGGGAAGAGAAAACAAACGCTCTCCTCCCTCCCCTTCATGGGCAGGGCTATCGCATATGAGTCATGAGGTTGAGGAGTTCTTGGGGGTTCCAGCCGGCCTTGAGTCTTTTGTGGCTGAGGGTGATTTTCCTGGGGTCGCTTCTGAGCACATTGAGGGCGAGACGTCTGAGGGCGGCGAGGTTGGCGGGCCCGTTCTTTTTTCTGGTTCGGGCCTGATCTTCGCCCATCAGGACATCGAGCTGCCAGTGCGGGTTGTTTTCTATCTCCCAGTGGCTTTGGACTGTCCGCAGCAGTTCGGCCGGGGCCATGCGCCTGGACAGGGCATAGGCGCGCACCTCGTGTTTGGTGGTTTCGCCGCAGGTTCGCCAGACCTCGACGCGGGCGACGGCGACAAGCCCGACCAGGGCCTTGGGGCCGGGGGTCTGGGTGAAGGATGTGACGATGACGCGGCGGACCTCATGACGGCCGTGGGCTTCGGTCTCGGTCTCGAAGATCGGCGCGCGGGGGCGGGCGGCGGCCTTGTCCAGGGCGGCGCCCGCTTGGGCGGCCAGCTTGGACTGGTTGCCCTTGATGGCGATCACGTAGTGGCCGCCGCCGCCGCGGAGGGCCTTGGTCATCCGTCGATGGCAATGCAGGGCGTCGGCGGTGACGGTGCGGCCTTTGAGACAGAGGATGTTCAGGGCCTCGATGGCCCCCTGGGCTTCGCCGCCCTTGGCGGCCAGCACCGGGGCCAGGCTCATGAACGCCTCGCAGTCGAACACCGTGACCATCAGCGGCGGCATGTGGGCGCGGCCCTTGTCGTAGGCGCCGCGCAGGCTCTTGCCGTCCACCGCCAGATGGCCGCGCGTGTCGGCCCGCGCCTGGGCGCCGAAAGCGGCCATGAAGCGTCCAAAGGCGGTGGCGAACGCGTCGGGGTCGAGCATGCCGAACACGGCGCTGAAGGTGTTGTGGCTGGGCGCGCCGTTCTTCAACGGCACGATTTGGCGCAACAACTCCAACCGGGTCTCGGCGAACACCGCCAACCCCGTGCAATCGACCGCTCCACACAGAACCGCCGCCAGCGCCACGAACAGAATATCCGTCAGCTCGTGCCGGATGTTGTATCGGCGCGGGTCCGGAACCTCGTCCAGTATCTCGATGATCGTCATGAAAACCTCCCAAAACCAGGACGGTCTTCAGAATCGATCACGACTCCCAGTGCAAGAGGTCCGAAAACTCATATGCGATTCCCCTGCCCATGAAGGGGGAGGGGCCCGCAGCGCGCGCAGGCCCTCGTCAAGGACCCGTCTTGCCCCAACTCCGGCCCCCGACGTAGGGTCGCGGTGAGAGGCAGGAAGCGCGCCATGGAACGATCGGACACCGCCGCCGCCCACGCCTTCGCCGACCCCACGTTGCCCCTCGAAACCCGCGTCGAAGATCTCCTCTCGCGCCTCACCCTCGAGGAGAAGGTGGCGCTGATGGCCGGGTCGGCGTCCTTCACCCTGGAAGGGGTGGAGCGGCTGGGTGTCCCCGCCATCCGGGTCACCGACGGGCCGACGGGCGTGCGCTCCAACGAAGGGGAGGCGGCGACCGTGTTCCCGGTGGGCGTGGCCATGGCCTCGACCTGGAACCCGGATCTCGCCCGCGAGGTGGCCGGCGCCATCGCCCGCGAGGCCCTGGCGCTGGGGAACCGCGTGGTCCTCGCGCCCACCATCAACATCGCGCGCACACCGCTGTGGGGGCGAAGTTTCGAGACCTATTCGGAGGACCCCTACCTCGCCGGCGCCCTAGGCGCGGCCTTCGTCGAGGGCCTGCAGGGCGAGGGGGTGGGCGCCTCGCTAAAGCACTATGCGGTCAACAACCAGGAAGAGGGCCGCATGACGGTCAGCGCGCGGGTGGACGAGCGGACCCTGCGCGAACTCTACCTCGCCGCCTTCGAGTGGGTGGTGAAGACCGCCGACCCGTGGACGGTGATGGCGTCCTACAACAAGGTCAATGGAACCTATGCGACCGAACACCGCGCGCTTCTGATCGACATTCTCAAGGGCGAGTGGGGCTACGACGGGGTGGTGGTGTCCGACTGGGGGGCGGTCCATTCCACGGACGCGGCGGCCAACGGCGGCAATGACCTGGAGATGCCCGGCCCCCCGCGATGGTTCGGCGAGAAGTTGCTGGCCGCCGTCCGCGCCGGCGAGGTCGGCCAAGCGCGGATCGACGATGCGGCGCGGCGCATGGTCCGGCTGATCCTGCGCACCGGCGCCCTGGACGGCAAGCCGGCGCCCAAAGGGGAGTTACGTTCAAAACGCCATCGCGACGTCGCCGCCCGGGCCGCGGAGGAGGCGGTGGTGCTGCTGAAGAACGAGGGCGATCTCCTGCCCTTCGACCCCGCCACGATCCGAACCGTGGCGGTGGTCGGCCCCAACGCGGCGGCGCGGCGCATCCAGGGCGGGGGTTCTTCCCAAGTGCGCGCCGGGCGGCGGATCTCGATCCTCCAGGCGATCGAAGAGCTTCTGGCGGGCCGGTGCGAGGTGACCCACGCCGACGGCGGCGACAATGAGCCGGTTCCGCCGGCGGCGCGCCCGGACCTGTTCAGCCCCGACGCGGCGCGGGGGCAGGCCGGCCTGCTGTGCGAATACTTCGCCGCCCGGGGCTTCGACGCGGCGCCCTTCCGCGCCCGGCCCGAGCGCCAGATCGGCAAGCTGGTCGGGACGGCGGCGGCGAGCCGCCTGGGCGAGGGGATCGGCGCCCTGCGCTGGAGCGGCTGGTTCTGGCCGGCCCGCGACGGACGCCATGAATTTTCCATCCGCGCGCCGGGCGTCTCGCGCCTGATCCTGGACGGCGAGATCCTGATCGACGAGGCGACGGCGGGCGGGGCCGACCGGATGGACGTGGCGGGCGTGAGCGTGATCCGCCGCATCGCCGCGGCGAGCCTGATCGCCGGCCGGGGCTACCCTATCGTCGTCGACTATGTGCGCCCGCCGCCGAGCGACGCCCCGGCCTGGGAATATGTCGGCGTCGGGGTGCGCCAGCCCTGCGGCGACATCCCAGAGGCGGCGGCCCTGGCGGCTTCGGCGGACGTCGCGATCGTGGTGGTGGGCGCTGCTTCGGTAAGCGAGGCGGAGGGCTATGACCGCGAGAGCCTCGATCTGCCGGGCGACCAGAACGCCCTGGTCGAGGCGGTGCTGGCCGCCAATCCGCGAACCGTCGTGGTGCTGGTCACGGGCGCGCCCTACGCCTTGCCGTGGATCGACCACGCCCCCGCCGTGCTGGAAGCCTGGCTGGGGGGCGAGGAAGGGCCGGATGCGACCGCACGCATCCTTTTCGGCGCCGCTGAGCCTTCGGGGAGGCTGCCGGTGACCTTTCCCCGCCGGATCGAGGACACGCCGGCCCATCCCTTCTATCCCGGCGGAGCGGAGGCGCACTACGGCGAGGGCCTCTTCGTCGGCTACCGTCACTTCGACCGCGCGGCCGAGCCGCCGATGTTCCCGTTCGGGTATGGCCTGACCTACACCCGCTTCGCCTACGCCGATCTGGAGGCGCCGGAGGCGGCGCGGGCCGGCGACACGGTCGAGGTGAGCTTCACCCTGGCCAACGCCGGCCAGCGGCCAGGCAAGGAGACCGCCCAGCTCTACGTCCGGCCGCGCGGGCCCAGCGTCGAGCGGCCGGTCAAGGAGTTGAAGGGCTTTTCCAAGGTCGCCCTTGCGCCCGGCGAACGGCGCCGGGTGACGCTCAGCCTCGACGCCCGCGCCTTTTCCTTCTGGGACCCGGAGAGCCGCGGCTGGGTCGCGGAGCCCGGCGCTTATGACCTCTTGATCGGCGGCTCGGCGGCGGACATCGAACTGCAGGCGACGGTGCGGCTGGAGGGGTAGGCCATGGGAAGACCGATCATCCTGTTGTTGGCGCTGGTGTTTCTGGCGCCCGCCCCCACCAGCCGCGCCGCGAGCCGGCTGGGCGAAGTCTCCTTCGCCAACTCCGGCGCGCCCGCCGCCCAGGCGCCGTTCATCCGCGGCTTGGCCCTGCTGCACAACTTCGAGTACGCCGACGCCGCGATCGCGTTTCGGGAGGCGCAGGCCGCCGATCCCGGTTTCGCTATGGCTTGGTGGGGCGAGGCGATGAGCTACAACCATCCGGTGTGGATGGAGCAGGACGCCGACAAGGCGCGCCGAGCCCTGGCGTCCTTCGGCCCGACCCCGGACGTTCGGCTCTCGAAGGCCGGGACCGAGCGGGAGAAGGCCTATGTCCACGCCTTGGAAACGTTGTACGGCGCCGGCGACAAGAAAGACCGCGACTTGCGCTACGCCGAGGAGATGGCGCGGCTGCACGAGCGTTTCCCGGCCGACGTGGACGCTACCGCCTTCTACGCCCTCTCCCTGCTGGGCACGGCGCACGAGGGGCGCGACTTCGCCACCTACATGCGCGCCGCCGCCTTGTTGGAGGAGGTGTTTCCCACCCACCCGAACCACCCCGGCGTGCTGCACTATCTGATCCACTGCTACGACGACCCGATCCACGCGCCGCTGGGCATGCGGGCGGCGCGCCTCTACGGCCCGCTGGCGGCCGGCGCCCCTCACGCCCTGCACATGACCTCTCACATCTTCATCGCCTTGGGCATGTGGGACGAGGTCATCGCCGCCAACCTCGCCGCCAGGGGCGCCGGCAACGACGCCCGTCGCGCCAAGGGGCTGGCGCCGGAACCGTGCGGCCACTCCCGCGAATGGCTGGTCTATGGCTATCTGCAGGAGCGCAGGCTGGCGGAGGCCGACGCGATGATCGCCGATAGCCGGCGGATGGCGGTCATCGAAATAGCGCGCCCGCCAGGGCCGGCCGCCGATCGCCGGTGGTCCGAGCTCGCCTCCTACGCCGACATGGCGACGCGGTCGGCCATCGACACCGGCCGGCCCGCCGAACCGCTCCCCGCCGTCATCGAGCCGGCCGACAACGAGCCGGCCCGTTTCATGCTCGCCTATGGCGAGGCGATGGCGGCCCCGGCCGACTCCGCGCGGCTGCGAGCGGCGTTCGAACGGCTGGGCGCCCTTCGCCGACACGTCTGGCCCGCGCCCAAG
>JACDGF010000141.1 GCA_013815405.1 Caulobacteraceae bacterium
CCAGACTGCCAATAAGTAACCCGATGCCCCTTCGTCCACATGCCCAATCACTCCCCTCGGTTGACACCGAGCCGGTGAATCACGACACGAACCTCCGGACCAGCGCCTTTTGGGTCAGGCTCTAAGCGCCGATGAGCGCCGAGGGGCCATCGAGCAACTCTCCAAAGTCCTGGAAAATGACTTCGTCTTTCCTGACGTGGGTGCGCGTTACGCCGCCATCCTGCGGGCGAACCTCGCTGGCGGCGCCTACGATAGCCTGACCGATCCGACGGCCTTTGGAGAGAGGGTCACCGCCGATCTGCAGGCCGTGGCCAAGGACGGGCATCTGCGTCTCGCGCCGCAAGAGGTCTTCGCCCAACGCCGGCCGCCTCCCGCCGACGCCCCGGCGAGCACGCGCCCCAGCGGCCCGCCCGGGCTCGAGGAAGCGAAGATGATCGGCGATGTGGCCTATCTACGCTTCAACGAGTTTCCCGAGGATCCCGCCGTCGCCGCGGCGGCGCGGCGCTTTCTGCTGGCGCATGCCGACGCAAAGGCGGTGATCATCGACGCGCGCCCCCACCGCGGCGGGGGCCTGGGGGTGATGGATGCGATCCTGCCGCTGCTCTACGCCCGCGAAACCCACCTCGTGCGCATGGACACCCGCGCTTCGGTCGCCGACAGCGGCCCGATGCAAGACGGGCCGACCCTGGTCCGTCAGCCCTCGCCGCCCACGATCGTCAGCCGCGACCACGTCGTTACTCCCGATCCCTCCGAGAGGCGGCTGCAACATGTCCCGATCTACTACCTGACGTCCCGGAGCACGGCTTCGGCGGCGGAGCACCTCGCGCTCGCCTTCAAGCGAACCCGCCGCGCCATCCTGATCGGTGAGACGACCCGCGGGGCCGGCCACTACGGAGGCCTACAAGACATCGGCGACCGGTTCGCCGCCTTCATACCCGTGGGTCGGACCTATGACCCCGACACCGGCTGGGACTGGGAAGGCAAGGGCGTCGCGCCGGATGTCGCCGTGCCCGCCGACCAGGCGCTAGACGAAGCGATCAGGGAGGCAAAGTCCGCCGGCGCCCGCTTCGCAGTCCCCGTCAAGGAACCGTGAATCATCGTCGACCGCGTGGCCAACGCCGAGACGGATCGGCGGAAGAAAAGGGGTCAGAATGATTTTCGGTCTGTCTATTTGAAAGTTTCTCCGAGCTTGCGTGGAAAATCACTCTGACCCCTTTTCCCCCTTTTCCCTTGGCGTCGTCTTGGGGCCTGATCCTCGATCCGCCAGCCACCTGAGGGACATGCAGGACAGGCCGGCGTCGAGTTTGCCGACCTCCGTCACGTCGACCGTGACGACGCCGTACCCCAACCCCGCGAGAAGGTCGGCGGTGCGGGGGAAGCCGGATCCGACCAGGAGCACGTCGTTGAGCCGCAAGGCGTTGGCGCCGAGCTCCTCGCCTTCCACGGCCGGGATCACCTTCATCCCGGCGAAAATCTCGGCGTCGATCAGGCGTCGGGTCGCGAAAATCGTCTCGTCGTCGATGAGAGAACAAGCCGACTTCAGGTGAAGCTGGCCGGACGGCGGTCGCACGACGATCGCGCCGGCGCCGACCTCGGCGAGGGCCATGCCGAGCGCGGTCGCGCCCGGCTGGTCGGTGCGGGCCGACAGGCCGATGAAGACCGTCTTGCCGGCGACCAGGACATCGCCGCCATCGACGAAGCCGGCGGGAGGCAGGGCGACGATCCTCTCGAAATGGCGGCCCAGGGCGGGGCGGATCGCGTCGACTTCGCCGAGCCGGCTGGGAGCGCCGGGGCGCAGGAGAAACGCGCATCCTCCCAACACCAGGGCCGGATCCTCCACGAAGAGGGAGTCCGCAAAGCCCTCGAGGGCCGGCAGGACGTCGACCGAAAGCCCGGCCTCCCGCAAGGCGCCGACGTACCCTTGATGCTCCGCCACGATCCGTTCGAAGTCCGGGGCCCGTGACCCCGAGCGAAGCCCGTCGACGACCGCTCTGGACGGCCGCCGCACGATCGCCCGATCGAACCTGTGCACGTTCATGTGGCGGATCCCGGCATTCCGTCAGACGACGGAACCGCCGCCGTCCACCAACAGCACCTGTCCCGTCGTGTAGCCGCCGCGCATCAGGTAGAGATAAGCTTCGGCCACTTCGGCGGGCGCGCCGCCCCGCGCCAGCGGCAGCCGCGCGGTGAAGCCGCGGATCAGATCCTCGGGCAGCCTGGTGTTGCGCTCGGTGAGGACAAAGCCCGGGCAGACGGCGTTGACCCGCACGGGCGCCAGATCCACCGCCAGAGCTCGGGTCAAGTGCTCGATCGCGCCCAGCATGGCGGTGTTCACGGCCGCGCCCTTGAAGGGTCGATGGGCGATAATGCCGTCGGTCAAGGTGATGGATCCGCCTTCGGCGATGGTCCGGCGACCATGCTTGACCACCGCGAGCGCCCCCCAGAAACGCACGGCGAACGCCCCCCGGGCGACCGCCAGGTCCAGCTCGCGCAAGGGCGCCCCCAGGCTCGCGCCCCAGTCGCCGGCCGTGAACGCCAATTGGTCGAAAGGGCCCAGCCCCCCGAAGAAGCGCTCGACATCGCCTTCTTCGTTCACATCGACGGCGAATCCCGCCGCGCCGTCGCCGAGGCGCTTCAGAGCCCCCTGGACGCTCGCCTGTCGGCTCGAGGCGACGACCACGCGGGCGCCCGCGTCCAGAGCGGCCGCCGCGACGGCGAAGCCGATCCCGGAGGTCCCCCCGATGACGACGACCTTTTTGCCGCTCAGGGAGTTGGCTTCCATCTCGCGATGTCTCCTGGCGCCGATGCGACGCGAAGCGACCCGGTTATCACGACACGACCGCGGCTGTCGTGACCAACAGGCGCGCGGGCGGGTCCGCGCGCCGCCGACCGTCGGCCTTTCGTCGATCCTCTCCCTTCGGCTCCCGCCGACCGCGCCCACGGTTCGACATTACCTCGAAAGCGCCATCGGGCTTATGGCCGGATCACCGTCGACCTGAACGGGCCACCGCCGGCGGCCGCCTGGGCGACCGCCTCGTTCGCTTGGTCCAGCGGGAATTCCGTGACCTCCCATTGACCAAGGTCGAGCAGGCCGGACCGCACGAGATTGATCAGGCGGATATTGGCCTCGCGCGGATACATCCACTGGCCGATGATGCTCACACAGTTTCGCATAATCCACGGTAGGGCAGCGCCAGATCGTCGCCGCCCAGCATGCCGACCCCGCCCATCAGCACCACCCGGCCGTACTCCCGCACCGTCATCGCGGCGGCGCGGACCGGCCCTGTCCCCGCCGAGGGCGGCAGAAGGTCCAGAACGCAATCGATCGGGCCGTGCGCCGCCTGTTTCATTCGCTCGCGATCCTGCGCCTCGTCGCCGGTGAGGGGCACGGTGCGCACGCGCGGGCCGAAGCGGCGCGTCAGTTCCGCCAGCATGGCCGGGTTGCGTCCCGGCGCCACGACGCGGCCCGCGCCCATGGCCAGGGCCACCGCCACCCCGGCGCTCCCGAAATTGCCGGTGGCCCCGCTGACCAGAAGCGTCTCGCCGGCCTGGAACCTGGCCGCCAGCAGGCCGCCGTAGGGAACCAGGAGCAGGTTCAGCAAGGCCCAACGCCCCGCGTCGGCGGCCTCGATCGGGCCGATCGCATAGGCGTTCTCCGTCGGCGTCCGCATCTGTTCGGCGAAGGCGCCATCATGGAAATAGTCCTGCAGGCGCATGCCGCCCGGCCCTCGGGCGCTCAAGCCCTGCAAGGTGATGTCCGGGGTCAGCGCATCGTCCCGCGCCCGCACGGTCGGATCGCAGGTCACCCAGTCGCCGACGGCCAGCCGCGTTGCGTCCGGCCCCACCGCCCGCACGCGACCCACCGCCCCGCCGCCCGGAACGACCGGCAAGGTGAGCATGTACTTCCGCTCGCCACTGAACACCTCAGCCGAATAGGGCAGCACGCCGGCCGCCGCCACGTCCACGACGACCTCTCCGGCGCGGATCACCGGATCGGGCATGGTTTCGACCGCCAGAGGCGATCCGAAGGCTTTGAGGACGGCGGCTTTCATGGTCTCGCGGGCTCCTTCGGGCGCCCACTATCCTGGCTTCACACGCTGATCCAGCCCCGGCATTATCCTAAGGATCGGCGGACCCCCGCTCACGAGGCCGGAGCCATGCTCACGACAAGCCGAAACGGCCTCGGCGACTTCTCGACCCGCGAGGGGAGAGGTCGAGCCCCAGATGGTGGGTTTGAAGAACAGGCGACGATGCCGGACGCGAAGGAAACGCGATGTTGCGACGCGACGTGATGAAGACGGCCATCGGCGCCGCCCTGGCAGCGGGTCCCGCGCGGGCGTTCGCGGGGGCGGCGGGTCCCTGGGCGCCGCCGGCCAAGGGCGCCGTGCGGATGATCGAGAACAGCTTCATCCCCATGCCCGACCAGGTGCGACTGGCCTGTCAGCTTTGGCTGCCGGCGAACGCCGCGGAGCGGCCCGCGCCGGTGGTTCTCGAATACATCCCCTATCGCAAGCGGGACCGTTACCGCGCCTTCGACCTGCTCTGGGGCCAGGCCCTGGCTCAATACGGCATCGCCTACGCCCGGCTGGAGACCCGCGGCTCGGGCGATTCCTCCGGCATCCTGACGGACGAATACCTTGAGGGCGAACAGCACGACGCGGCGGTCGCCATCGCCTGGCTGGCCAGCCAGCCCTGGTGCAACGGATCGGTCGGCATGCGGGGTGTTTCCTGGGGCGGCTTCAGCACCCTTCAGGCCGCGGCGCTCGACCCGCCGGCGCTCAAAGCGATTATGCCCATGTCGGCGTCGGACATGCGCTACACCGACGACGCCCACTACATCGGCGGGGCCTTCGCCCTCACCGGGCTGAAATGGGCGACCAGCTTCAAGGTGGTGACGGCCGCGCCGCCCGACCCGCTCATCACCGGCGCGGGTTGGAAGGCGGCGTGGAAAAAGCGGCTGGACGCCACCCCGCCCATCGCCGCGCGCTGGCTGGGTCACCAGACCAACGACGCCTATTGGCGCCAGGGATCGGTGGCGTTGGACTGGTCGGCGATCAAATGCCCCGTCTATGTCGTCGGCGGGCTGGTGGATTCCTACGGCAATGAGATCCCCCGCCTGCTGGCCAATCTGAAGGTCCCCCGCAAGGGGCTCTACGGGCCTTGGCAACACGGCTATCCGTGGCCGGCGACGCCCGGCCCCGGCCTCGACTGGGCCTTCGAGGAAGTGCGCTGGTGGCGCCATTGGCTGATGCGGGAGGAGACCGGCATCATGGCCGAGCCGATGCTCCGCGCCTACATGCCTGACGCCACGGCCGCCGAGGTCGCCCCCGGGCCGATCCCCGGGCGCTGGGTGTCCGAGGCCCGATGGCCGTCGCCGGGCGTTCGAATGCGCCACTTCCATTTTGGCGGGGGCGCCCTGCACGACGCGCCGCAACCGGCCCAGATCGCCACCTGCGCCGGCGACACGGTGGTCGGTCTTGGCAAGGTGGAGTGGGTGCCCTTCGCCCCGACCGAACTGCCTTCCGAGCAATCGGCGGACGACGCCCGCTCGCTGGTCTTCGACAGCCCGCCCCTGGCGGAGGATCTGGAGATGCTGGGGGCGCCGTCGCTTCGCGTGCGCGTCGCCAGCGACCGGCCCGTCGCCCATCTCGCCATCCGCCTCTGCGAGGCGACGCCGGCGGGCAAGTCTTGGCTGGTGACCTACGGGCTTCTGAACCTCACCCATCGCGACGGCCACGAGCTTCCAAGCCCGCTCGCGCCGGGGCGCGCCTATGACGTCGAGATTCCGCTGAACTTCGGGGCCCACCGCTTCAAGGCCGGCCATCGAATCCGCGCCGCACTGTCCGAAAGCCTGTGGCCCTTGGTGTGGCCCTCGCCGGAGGTGGCGACCCTGACCCTGGACCTCGCCGCCGCGCGCCTGTCCGTGCCGGTGCGCGCGCGCCGGGCGGCGGAAGCGGCGATGCCGCTCCCGCTGGCGCCGCCCATGCCGCCGGACGCAAAAGGCTGGCCGGCCATGGATATCACCGAAACCGGCGGCCGGGTCCGGGTGGTCGAGACCTGGCCGCTCTCCACCGACGAGGTGAAGGAGATCGGCGAAACGGTTTCGGGGGCCGGGCCCGATGTCGTGCTGTCGATGACCGCCAAGGATCCCATCAGCTGCGAGTGGCGGGCGGAGCAGACCGCGCGTTTCCAGCGCCCC
>JACDGF010000142.1 GCA_013815405.1 Caulobacteraceae bacterium
GCTCAGCCCGGCGCCCGCCGCCGCGGCGCCCAGCGCCTCGACGAAGGCGTAGAGATAGGCCGGGGCGGATCCGCACACCGCCGTAACCGCGTGCATCGAGGCTTCGCCGTCGAGATCGATCACCAGGCCAAGAGGCTCGAAGAGTTCGCGCGCGCGGCGCCGGCCCAAGGCGCCCGGCGCATAGACCGCGGCGGCGCCTTTGCCGATGGCGGAGGCCAGGGTCGGCATGACGCGCGCCACCGCCCGCCCGCCGAAGACGTCCGCCAGGTCGCCGCCCTCGACCCCCGCCAGGATGGATATGACCGTCGCCTCGGGTGCCAGATGCGGTTCGATCTCGGCCGCGACGGCGCGCCAGATCTGCGGTTTGACGGCCATCACCACTGTCGCGGCGAGGGCCAACTCACGCTCAGGCGGATTCAGCTTGGCTCCGGCCTCGTACGCGGCCAGGGCCGCCTCCGCGGGCTGGGGGTCGAGCACCATCAGGTCGGATGGGGAAAAAGCGCCGCACCGGCGCCAGCCGGCCAGCAGGGCCCCGCCCATGTGGCCGGCGCCGACAAGGAGGATCGGAGCGCCGCCCACGCCTGGCCCCGTTCTCAGGCCTGACCGAAGGTCTCGAACATGCAGGCCGCCATGGCCTCGGCCGGCGTCTTGTCGCCGCGAATGAGGAAGTCGAAGGCCGGATAGAACCGGTCCGCCGCCTCCACGGCCGCATCGATCATCGACGCGGTCTGGGCCATGCTCGGCCGATCGCCCTCGGGCAGGGCCATGGCGTGGCGGAAGACCACCTCCCCGTCCTCGGCCCAGACCTCGAAGTGGCCGAGCCACACCCTCTGGTTGATTAGATTGATCAGCTCGCTGGCGCCGTCTCGCCGATCCTTGCCGGCCTTTAGGTCGATCGAAAGGCAAAGCTGCAGGCAGTCGGCCTCCGGACGCCAGGCGAACCAAAGTTCATAGTCCTTCCAATCGCCGGTCAGGGCGAAGGCGAGATCCCCGTCGTCGGTGCGGTCGAAGGTGAGGTTTTCCGCGCTCAGCACGTGCTCCACGACTTCCAGCGGGTCCAGGGCGATGAGGGTGTCGTCTTCTTCCGGCCGGGGGATGTCCATGGCGACTCTCTTGGCGTCCTCAAACTCATTTGGAAGGCAGGCGGCATTCGGGATCACGAATGAATCATCACGCCTCGATGCAAGGCTAATCTGGTTGGCGGCGTTCGTCTTGGCCCCCTCGAGGCGTCAGGCGCCCTTCGCCGCCTTCAAGGCCGCGATCTCCGCGCGCAGGGCGGCGACCTCGGCTTTTAGGGCGTCGTATTCCTCGCGGCGAACCAGATCGAGATCGGCGGCCCATTTGTCGGTCTGGGAACGGAAGGCGCTCTTGGCTTCCTCGCCGGCCGCCTGGGCCAAGCCCATGGCCGCCTGGGTGAGCTTCGCCATTTCGTCCAGGAAGGGGTTTTGCGTCTGCATTCGCCCTCCATACCCCAAAGGCGCCGCGAAAGCGAACGCCCGCTTCTTGGCCTTCCGCCCCTCTCGCTACACGCCGGCGGCGGATCGAGTTAAGAAGCGCCATGGCCCTCGTCTTCCCGGACATCCGCCCCGAAATCTTCACCCTGCCCGCCGTCCGCTTGGGCGGTGCGACCCTTGGCCCCTTCGCGATCCGCTGGTACGCCCTGGCCTATATCGCCGGCATCCTGCTGGGCTGGCGCTACGCGATGGGGCTGGCGCGCAACCCGCGGCTATGGGCGGGCCGGGCGCCCGCCGCCTCGCCGGCGCAGATCGACGACCTCGTCCTGTGGATCACCCTGGGCGTCATACTGGGCGGGCGCCTGGGCTATGTCGTCTTCTACATGCTTCCCCTGGCCGGCCAGAGGGCCGCCCTGGCGGCCGATCCGCTCGAGGTCCTGAGGCTCTGGCATGGCGGCATGAGCTTTCACGGCGGCGAGATCGGCGTCGTCCTGGTGCTTGTGGGTTTCGCCTTGTCCCGGCGCATCGTGCTGCTGGGGCTGGCCGACATGGTCGCCGCCTGCGTTCCCATCGGCCTCTTCTTCGGCCGCGTCGCCAATTTCATCAATGGCGAGCTGTGGGGCCGCCCGACGAACCTGCCCTGGGGGATGGTGTTCTGTGGTCGCGCCCTGAAGACCTATGGCGACGGCCAGTGTGTCGCCGGCTATGTCCCCCGGCACCCCAGCCAGCTCTACGAGGCCGCGCTCGAAGGAATCCTGTTGTTCGTGATCCTGCGCCTGGCCACCCACCGGGCCGGGTGGCTGCAAAAGCCCGGCGCCGTCACTGGCCTCTTCCTCGTCAGCTATGGTTTCATCCGAATCGCCCTGGAGAACGTGCGCATGCCGGACGAAGGGCTCCAGAACCTGCCATTCGGCCTCACCGTCGGCATCATGCTCTCCGCCCCCATGGTCCTGGCGGGCGTCTGGCTGATTTGGCGGGGCTTGAACCGGCCCCTGGCGGCGCCGGACGCCCATGAGCCTGCGTGACCGCCTGATCGCCCGCATCGCGAAAGGCGGCCCGATCGGCGTCGCGGATTTCATGAACGCCTGTCTCCACGATCCGGAGGGAGGGTATTACGCGACCCGCCCGGCCCTGGGCGAGGCGGGGGACTTCATCACGGCCCCCCACGTCTCCCAGATGTTCGGCGAGCTCATCGGCCTGTGGGCGGCGGAGGTGTGGGAAAGGCTGGGGCGGCCCGCGCGCGCGCGCTTGGTCGAACTGGGCCCCGGCGACGGGACGATGATGGGCGACATGCTGCGCGCGGCGCGGGCGGCGCCGGGATTCCTCGACGCCTGCGAGGTGGTTTTTATCGAGACCAGCGCGCCGCTGAAGGGCCGCCAGGAAGAGGTTTTCGGAGACCGCGCCCGGTGGCTGGGATCCCTCGGAGAGGTTCCATGGGACGCGCCGGTGATCCTCGTCGCCAACGAATTCCTGGACTGCCTCCCCATCCGCCAGGCCGTGCGCGACGGCGAGGCGTGGCGCGAACGGCTCGTCGGCGTCGACGGGCGAGGGAAGCTGGCGTTCGAAATCGCGCAATCCATCTATTTCCCTCCCCACCCCCCCCATGAAGGGGAGGGAGAGGAGGGAGGCGACGTCTTCGAATGGTCGGAGGCTCTCATCGAATTCGGCGGCCTCGTCGGCGAACTGATCGCCCGCGCCTCGGGCGCGGGCTTGGTCATCGACTATGGCCGCGACGCCTCGGGGCTGGGAGACACGCTTCAGGCGCTGCGGGGCCACGCCAGGGATGGCGCCCTGGAAACCCCGGGTTTGGCCGACCTCACCGCCCATGTCGATTTCCCGGCCTTCCTCGCGGCGGCGCGGGCCGCCGGTGCGGAGACGGGCCCCATCCGCTCCCAGCGGGCGTTTCTGCGAGACCTGGGGATAGAGCAACGCGCCGCCACCCTGGCCCACGCCCGGCCGGACGAGGCCTGCAAGATAGCCCGACAACTTAACCGCCTGATCGCCCCGGATCAGATGGGAGCCCTGTTCAAGGCTGCGTGCGTTTACTCTCCGTGGTTGGCGGCGCCTGGCTTCGAGGCGGAATGACTCCTCCGCCCATCCTGCGTTCGGCCCTGCTGGCCGCCGTTCCCGGCGTCGCCCACGCCTTCTTCACCCGCCGCGGCGGCGTGTCCACGGGCATCTACGAGAGCCTCAACCTGGGCCGCGGTTCGCGCGACGCGACCGGCGCGGTGGCGCAGAACCGCCGCCGGGCGGCCGGCGTTTTTGGACTCCCGCCCGGAGCCCTGAACGTCTGCTGGCAAACCCATTCGGCCCGGATCCTCGTCGCCGACCGCCCATGGGCCGGCGAGCGGCCCCGGGGGGACGGGGTGATCACCGTCCGCGCCGGCGTTCTCTGCGGCGTACTGTCCGCCGACTGCGCGCCGGTGCTGATCGCCGACGGTGAAGCGCGGATCGTCGCCGCGCTCCACGCCGGCTGGCGCGGCGCCCTGGATGGCGTGGTCGCCGCCGCGGTCGAGGCGATGAAGGGGCTGGGCGCCCGCCCGTCGCGGATGGTCGCCGCCATTGGCCCGTGCATCGGCCCGGCGTCCTATGAGGTGGGCCCGGACTTCCTCGACCGGTTCGAGGCCGAGGCGCCGGGCTCGGAGCGGTTCTTCACGCCCGGCGACGCCACGGACAAGCGCCGCTTCGACCTGCCCGGCTACGTCCTCTCCCGCCTTGAAGCGGAGGGCGTCGAGCGCGCCGAGTGGATCGGCCGCGACACTTGCGCGGAGCAGGACGATTTCTTCTCGAACCGCCGCGCCGTCCAGCGCGGCGAGAAAGACTACGGCCGCCTGCTCTCGGCGATCATGCTGGACGCCTGAACGTCGCGACATCGAGCGGACGCCTCGCCCCAGGGACTTGCCCCGGTGGCGGGCGCTCCCTAGAACTTCGCAAAGCCGACTGCCCACGAAGCACCCCCGGGGGGTCCCTCAAAATGAAGCTGCTGGCCGGCAACTCCAACCGGACGCTCGCCGACGCGATCGCCCAGTCGCTGGACATGCCCCTGACTCGGGCCCAGGTGAAACGGTTTCCCGACAACGAAGCGTGGGTCACCATCGACGAGAACGTCCGCGGCGAGGACGTGTTCGTCCTGCAGTCCACCAGCTTTCCGGCCAACGACAACCTCATGGAGCTGCTGGTCTGCGTCGATGCGCTCAAGCGCGCCTCGGCGCGGCGGATCACGGCGGTGACGCCCTATTTCGGCTACGCCCGGCAGGATCGAAAGACCGGCGGACGCACCCCGATCTCCGCCAAGCTGGTCGCCAATCTGATCACCCGGGCCGGCGCCGACCGGGTACTGACCATGGATCTCCATTCGGGCCAGATCCAGGGCTTCTTCGACATCCCCACCGACAATCTCCAGGCCGCGCCCCTGATGGCCGCCGACGTGAAGGCCCACTACCGCGACTGCGGCGACCTCCTGATCGTCTCACCCGACGTGGGCGGGGTCGTGCGCGCGCTGGCCTTGGCCAGCCGGCTGAACGCAGGCCTTGCGATCGTCGACAAGCGCCGCCAGGGGCCGGGCGTTTCGGAGGCGGCCAACATCGTCGGCGACGTCGCCGGCCGCCGGCTGATCATTTTCGACGACATCGTCGATTCGGCGACCACCTTGTGCGGCGCCGCCCAATCCCTGGCCGAGGCGGGGGCGGCCGAAGTCTCGGCCTATGTCACACACGGGGTGCTGTCTCAGGGCGCGGTGGAGCGGGTGGGCGCCTCTGCGCTCAAGGAATTGGTGGTCACCGATTCGATCGAGACCGAGGGGCGCGTCCGCCCGGACGGCAAGATCAGGGTGGTCAGCTGCGCGCGCCTGATCGGCGAGGCCATCCGCCGCATCGCCAACGAGGAATCCGTCTCTAAACTGTTCGGATGACGCCAAGCGCAACCTTCGAGGAACCGACCGTTAACCATTGTTGGCTTTCGTCACATTCTCGCCGATTCGCCGACGCAAACGGTCCGCAGTCAAAGGGATAAGGGAGATCGTGGAAGGATGAACAGGGCCACCGCCTCGCGCCTGCTTATGATTCTCGCGGTGGCCGCCGCGGCGGCCGCGGCGCCCGCCTTCGAGTCTCTGGCCCGGCCCAAGCGGCAACCAGTTTCCGAAGCCCCGCCGCCCCCGCCGCCGCCGGAACCCGCCGGCGCGGTGGGCCTGCCCGATCGCCTGATCGCCGACGCCGCCGCCTATGAGGCCTATCTGCAGCGGGTGACCTCCCTCTCGCCGGGCTTCACCAGCGGCGCCTCGGTCGCCCAGGCGCTGAGAACCAGCGCGGCCTATGAGCCGAGAGCGCTGGTGCGCGGGGCCGTGGCCTATGCCGCCGTCGCCGCCCTGGAGGACGCCAATTTCGTCAACCAGGTCCGATCCGCCGGCACCAGCCCGCGCAACCGTCGCCTGATGGTGGGTTATATCCTCGCCAATCCGGCTTATGTGTTCCTGTTCAGAGGGTCCGAGGCCGCCGCGGGTCTGGCCAAGGAAGCCCTGGGCGGAGCGGGGCTTCGTCTCTATGCCGCCGGCAAGACGATCAAGCAGTCGGCCTATGACGTGCAGCACCAGACTTGGTCGAAGGAGGAGGTCGTCGATCGCGGCGGCCGCCTTGCGGCGGTGGAGGCGTCGTCCGAAAGTTCGATCGCCCCGGCCGACGATCACATGGACGCCCTGCGCCGCGC
>JACDGF010000143.1 GCA_013815405.1 Caulobacteraceae bacterium
GGGTGGGGGAGGCATAACCCTTCCTCCCTCCCCTTTATGGGGAGGGGCAGACGGCGGAGCCGTCAGGGTGGGGAAGTCCGGATCATCCCCAGCCTCGCGGATTTCCCACACTTCCCCACCCCGGCCTTCGGCCGACCCTCCCCATGCAAACGGGAGGGAGGGCGCTTCTCGCGCGATTGCGCGCCCCTCGGCCCCGGGCCTATAAGCGCCGCCTCCCTTCCCGCCCGGACGCCGCATGGATATCCACGAACACCAGGCCAAGGCCCTGCTCGCGACGTTCGGGATCCCGGTTTCCCGGGGCGAGCCGGCCTGGTCCGCGGACGAGGCGGTGGCGGCGGCGGAGAGGATCGGCGGATCGGTCTGGGTCCTCAAGGCCCAGATCCACGCCGGCGGCCGGGGCAAGGGCGGCGGGGTCAAGGTAGTCCGATCGCTCGAGGCGCTGCGCGCCGAGGCGGACCGGATGCTCGGCATGACCCTCGTCACACACCAGACCGGCCCGCGGGGGCGCATCGTGCGGCGCCTCTATGTCGAACAAGGCGCCGCGATCGCGCGCGAACTCTATGTTTCGCTCCTGGTCGACCGCCAGACCAGCCGGGTGGCCGTGGTCGTTTCCACCCAAGGGGGCATGGACATCGAGGCGGTGGCCGAGGAGTCGCCGGAGAAGATCGTCACCCTTTCCATCGACCCGGCCACGGGCCCGTGGCCCCACCACGCCCAGGCGCTCGCCGAAGCGTTGGAGCTCGGACCCGACCTGGCCAAGCGGTCGCGGACCCTCCTGCCGGGGCTCTATAAGGCGTTCGTCGACTCGGACATGAGCCTCCTGGAGATCAACCCCCTCATCGTCACGGCGGCGGGCGACCTGCTGGTGCTCGACGCCAAGGTCTCCTTCGACGACAGCGCCCTTTACCGGCACGCGGACCTCGCGGCCCTGCGCGACGAGAGCGAGGAGGACGCCAAGGAGATCGAAGCCTCCCGCCACGACCTGTCCTACATCGCCCTGGAGGGCGAGATCGGCTGCATGGTCAACGGCGCGGGCCTGGCCATGGCCACCATGGACATGATCAAGATCCACGGCGGCGAGCCGGCCAACTTCCTCGACGTGGGCGGCGGCGCCTCCAAGGAAAAGGTCACAGCCGCCTTCAAGATCATCACCGCCGACCCCAACGTCAAAGGCATACTGGTCAACATCTTCGGCGGCATCATGCGCTGCGACATCATCGCCGAGGGGGTGATCGCGGCGGTCAGGGAGATGGGCCTGAAAGTCCCCCTGGTGGTCCGCCTGGAAGGCGCCAACGTCGAGCTCGGCAAGCGGATCCTCTCCCAAAGCGGCCTCGACGTCATCCCCGCCGACGACCTCGCCGACGGCGCGGAGAAGATCGTCCGGGCGGTTCGGGTGGCGGCGTGAGGGCGGCGGCGGTCGAAATTAACCAAATAGCCTGACATCGGCGCCGATACTCCCGCCATCCGGGGAGGGGCGCCATGGAACCCGAAGACGTGGGCGCGGGGACGCCGATCCTCGCCGTCCAGGGCGAACTGGCTTTGGCCGCGCCGCCGGCCGGCGCCGACGAGATGCTGGTTCCGGCCCGCATGGTCAACGAGTGGGTCTATTGCCCCCGCCTGGCCTTCCTCGAATGGGCGCAGGGCGAATGGGCGCCCAACGCGGACACGGCGGCGGGAAAACGGGCCCATCGCGCCACCGAGGCCGGCCGCGCGCCGGCCCTGCCCGCGGCCGAAGACCTTTCCGAGGCCGTCACCCTCAAGACCCGCCGCCTGCTGCTGTCCTCGGAGCGGCTCGGGCTGACCGCCGAAATCGACGTGCTCGAGGCCGACGAAGGCAAGGTGGTGCCCATCGACATCAAGGTGGGCAAGCGCCCGCACGTCGCCGAGGGCGCCTGGCTTCCCGAGCGGGTGCAGGTGGCGGTGCAAGGGCTGCTGCTGCGCGACGCCGGCTATCGGTGCGACGAGGGCGCCCTGTGGTTCGCCGACAGCCGCGAGCGCGTGGCCGTGCCGCTTTCGGAGGACCTGGTCGCCGTCGCGCTCGGCGCGGCCTCGGACCTGCGCCTGTCGGTGGCTTCCGGGCGCATTCCCCCGCCGCTGGACCACTCCCCCAAATGCCCGCGCTGTTCCCTGTTGCCGGTCTGCCTGCCCGACGAGGTCAACTGGTTTCGCAAGGGGGCGATCCCGCGCACCCCGCCGCCGGCGGCGAGGCCCGCCCTGCCTCTCTATGTCCAGACGCCCGGCGCCCGGGTCGGCAAGTCCGGCGCCACCCTCACTGTCCAGGTCGAAGGGCAGGCCGACCGAACCGTGCCGCTGGACGAGGTTTCGGAGGTCATTCTCGCCGGCCCGATCTCCCTGACCACCCCGGCTATGCACGAACTCTTGCGCCGCGAAACGCCGGTGTGCTGGGCGTCGTCGGGTTTCTGGTTCCTGGGAACCACCGGGGGTGGCGGGCCGCGCGGCGCCGCGATCCGCCAGGCGCAGTACGCCCTGGCGGGTGACGTCTCCCGCCGGATGGCCTTCGCCAAGGTCCTGACCGCCGCCAAGATCAAGAACCAGCGCACCTTCCTGCGCCGCAACTGGCGCGGCGAAACCGGCGCGCGGGGCCCGACGATCGACCGGCTCGCGATTCTCGCCGCGCGCGCCGACCGCGCCGCCGACGCCTCCGCCCTGCTGGGCATGGAGGGCGAGGCCGCGGCGCTCTATTTCCGCGCCTTCCCGTTCCTCTTCACCGACGCCGTCGCCGCCCTGCCGGCCTTCGCCTTCGATCGCCGCAACCGGCGTCCGCCCGCCGACCCGGTCAACGCCTGCCTCTCGCTTTGCTACGCCCTGCTCACCCGCACCTTCGTCGCCGCCGTCACCAATGTCGGCCTCGATCCCTGGAAGGGCCTGCACCATGTGGAGCGCCCCGGCCGGCCGGCCCTGGCGCTCGACCTGATCGAGCCCTATCGCCCGATCCTGGCCGATTCGGCGGTGCTGATGGCCCTCAACAACGGCGAACTCGCCCCCGGCGATTTCGTCTTCGCCGCCGGCGGCTGCAACCTCAAGACCGGCGCCCGGCGGCGGCTGATCGAGGCCTATGAGCGGCGGCTCGACCAGGAAGCGACCCACCCGGTGTTCGGCTATCAGCTCTCCATGCGCCGGATGATCCAGGTGCAGGCGCGGCTCTTCGCCCGCTGGCTTCTGGGCGAAATCCCCACCTATCCGCACTACCTGCCCCGATGACCTCGGCCAGGCGCTCCAACGCCGAGCACGCCTACGTCGTAGCCTACGACATCGGCGACCCGAAGCGCTGGCGCCGGGTGTTCAAGACCATGAAGGGCTACGGTGTCTGGCTGCAGCTGTCGGTCTTCCACTGCCGCCTGGACGGCGGGCGCCGGTCCGACATGGCCATGGCCCTGGAGGCGCTGATCGACGGCGAGGCCGACCATGTGGTGATCCTGGATCTCGGGCCGGCCGAGGAGGTGCAACTGGTGGTCGAGAGCCTGGGCAAGACCTTCACGCCCATCGAGCGGCGAGCGGTGGTGATTTGAAGGGCGGCGGGGCCACGGCCCTTGCCGCTCGGCGGCGATCGGTTCGGCAACACCGAAGTTGCGGCGAGCGCTCGCGGAGCGTAAAGTGCGGAACTGGAATGGATTTTTGACATCGTGAATAGCGCCCGCCGGCGGGGAGGTGAAATATGCGGGAGCGGAATCTCACCTCTCGCGAAGATCGCCCTAAATTGCCGCACCCGTTGGCAGATTCCCTTACCAGCTTTCCCCGGCTCTCAGAGCCGGGGCCTCATTGAAGCGTCGGTGCGGGCCATCGCCGATCTTATGTCCAGGTGATCTTTCCCCGGCTCTCAGAGCCGGGGCCTCATTGAAGCGATAATTTGCCATCATCGAACGGAGGGGCAGGAAGGCCTTTCCCCGGCTCTCAGAGCCGGGGCCTCATTGAAGCCGCGCCGTCTCGAAGAGGTCGTCGGGGTCGGTCATGCCTTTCCCCGGCTCTCAGAGCCGGGGCCTCATTGAAGCGTACGGCGCCTGGACCCTGAGCGAGATCGCAACGGCCCTTTCCCCGGCTCTCAGAGCCGGGGCCTCATTGAAGCGTCCCTTCGCCCAGCAAGGCCCGGAGCGTCTCCCAGCTTTCCCCGGCTCTCAGAGCCGGGGCCTCATTGAAGCCGATCCTCCTCGCCCTGGCCATGCCCTTTCAGGCCGGCTTTCCCCGGCTCTCAGAGCCGGGGCCTCATTGAAGCGTAGCCTATCCACCGCTTCGGTGTCTCTTGGCGCCACCCTTTCCCCGGCTCTCAGAGCCGGGGCCTCATTGAAGCGACCTCGCCGACGCGATCCATGCCGCCCGGGGGGTCAAGCTTTCCCCGGCTCTCAGAGCCGGGGCCTCATTGAAGCTTGTTGACAGGCCGCGTAACGGCGCGTTATCTGGTGTCTTTCCCCGGCTCTCAGAGCCGGGGCCTCATTGAAGCCAGGCGCGCACGAACGCGCCAATGACCGGACAGGTGCCTTTCCCCGGCTCTCAGAGCCGGGGCCTCATTGAAGCGCCGGTCGGCCGCTGTTCCTTGAATGGGCCTGGCCCCTTTCCCCGGCTCTCAGAGCCGGGGCCTCATTGAAGCAGAACGACGTGATCGGTGGCGATCGCGTGACGATCATCCTTTCCCCGGCTCTCAGAGCCGGGGCCTCATTGAAGCACGGTCACCGCCACCATCAGGATCATCGCCCGGGTCCAGCTTTCCCCGGCTCTCAGAGCCGGGGCCTCATTGAAGCGAGGCGTAGTTCGGGTCTTCCAGGAACCCCGGGTCGGCTTTCCCCGGCTCTCAGAGCCGGGGCCTCATTGAAGCGATGCTGCGAAGGTCGAAGGTCATCGTCTCGGGTGGCTTTCCCCGGCTCTCAGAGCCGGGGCCTCATTGAAGCAAGGGAACGCCGGCCAATCTCTACAGCATCAGTGGACTTTCCCCGGCTCTCAGAGCCGGGGCCTCATTGAAGCGGACATCTGGTGGGACGCCCTGGGGGCCTCGACCACCCTCTTTCCCCGGCTCTCAGAGCCGGGGCCTCATTGAAGCCGGTCGGCCGGAGTGAGTGAGCGGACGTTCTCCCCGGTCTTTCCCCGGCTCTCAGAGCCGGGGCCTCATTGAAGCGACGATCAGCAGGCTCTTGAACTCATCGACGTTGGCTTTCCCCGGCTCTCAGAGCCGGGGCCTCATTGAAGCTCGTCGGCCCCCAGGTTCTCCCAGGTGAAGCCCACCGCCTTTCCCCGGCTCTCAGAGCCGGGGCCTCATTGAAGCAAGTGCGGGACGGCGAGGCCGCGCGCACCCGCATATTCCTTTCCCCGGCTCTCAGAGCCGGGGCCTCATTGAAGCACCTGCGCCTGGAAGGGCGTGACCGGAAACGACATCGCTTTCCCCGGCTCTCAGAGCCGGGGCCTCATTGAAGCCAAGCGAAGGCCGCGCTGATCGCCTGGACGCTCATGCCTTTCCCCGGCTCTCAGAGCCGGGGCCTCATTGAAGCTAGCTCAATGGCAGAGCTACGCCGTCGTAACGCGAAGCTTTCCCCGGCTCTCAGAGCCGGGGCCTCATTGAAGCCGGGAGACGCGAGGGGCAAAGGTCGCCCCCGCGCCGCTTTCCCCGGCTCTCAGAGCCGGGGCCTCATTGAAGCCTGAGGGACGCGGACCTGGCGAGAGCGGCCCTGATGCTTTCCCCGGCTCTCAGAGCCGGGGCCTCATTGAAGCATCCACGCCCAGGTCTCGGCCGGCGCGACGATGAAGCCTTTCCCCGGCTCTCAGAGCCGGGGCCTCATTGAAGCGCCATCACCGTCTTCGTCCTGTTCGCGATGCTCATCCTTTCCCCGGCTCTCAGAGCCGGGGCCTCATTGAAGCATCCTGAGCGGCCTGTCCACCACCGTCGCCGGCGCGCCTTTCCCCGGCTCTCAGAGCCGGGGCCTCATTGAAGCGCCCATCTGCTGGGGCTCGGTCCCCGCGCGGCCAACTTTCCCCGGCTCTCAGAGCCGGGGCCTCATTGAAGCGGCCAGGGACCCGCGCTCAAGGATCAGCGTGGCGCCGCCTTTCCCCGGCTCTCAGAGCCGGGGCCTCATTGAAGCATATTGAGCGACTTGGCCCCGATCACGGTGCAGTCGTCTTTCCCC
>JACDGF010000144.1 GCA_013815405.1 Caulobacteraceae bacterium
GCCCGGAGGCCGCTGGTTCCTGGTGAGCGGCGCCTCCTTCGCCGCGGCGCACGTCAGCGGCCTCTTCGCCTTGGTGCGCGAACGGCCCGGGCGCGCCCGGAACGCCTCGGCTCTGGTGACCCTGAGGCCGGGAAGCGCCATCGATGCCTGCGCGACGCTTCTGCGCGCCTCGCGCGCCCGCGACTGGGCGTGCGCCCACGGCGCGGCCACTTCGGTGGTCGCTCGCCGCTAGAGCAAACCCGTTTAGAATCGTCTGAACAGGGATAATTTGCTCTAGAGTCAAAAGTGGAGAGCCTGATTCAGCGTCCGCATCTGTTCCGTGCCAACGCATCAGGCTCTAGGGCGCCCGTGCGGCCACTCCACGTCCTGGGCATCGTTCTCATCCTCTTCTCGCCATCCATGGCCGCGCGGGCCAGGGCTCAGGTGGGTCTCAGCATCTCGGCCGATTCGGACGATCGGTTTCGCGGCCTCTCGCTCAGCGACGGCAAGCCCGTGGTCAGCGCCGCCATCGCTTATGACCATGTCAGCGGGGCCTATGCGGGCGCGTCGGTCATCGGCGTGGGCGGACCGGAAAGCGACCCGCGGCTGCTGGGATACATAGGCTACGCCGGCTGGTCGGCGCGGGCCGGCGGCGGCCTGGCGTGGGACCTCGGCGTCACCCACGCGCGCTACACGGCCCCGACGCGGGGCGGGTATGCGGCGGACTATACGGAAGTCTATGCCGGCCTGGTGGCCGACAGCGTCAGCGCCCGTCTCTACTATTCACCGAACTATCTCGGCCAGGGGGGGCGAACCCTCTATGTCGATCTGGCCGGCGCCGTCAGGCCGGCCAGGCGCTGGCGCCTGTTCGGGCATGTGGGGGCCCTGACGCCCCTCGGTGGCCAGGCCAAGCTCGGCGGCCACGGCGCCTATGTCGACGTTCGCGCCGGCGTCGCCTTCGAATTCAAACGCTGTGAACTGCGGCTCGCCTGGACCCCGATCGGTCCCAAGCCGTACTATCCGTCCGGCTACCCCGAGGAGGGCGAGGGCCTCGTCCTGGGGGCGACCTACGCCTTCTGAGCCGCTCCTGGGTCAACGAAAATCCTCCCCCGCGCTTGCGCACGGGGGAGGGAACCGCGAAACGATGGGAGGGGAGCAAGGCCGCTTCGCGATCCATCCGTTTAGGCCACTCCCACCTTAAGGAATGACCGAAAGGCTGCCGAACAGGCCATGGGCCTCGTTCTTGATGCCGGCGGTGAAGTAGACCTTGTTCGCGTCGCCGGCGGAGCCGCCGTTGCCGTTGATCAATCCCCAAAGATCGCCCAGCACGATGGGATCGCCGCCCGCGCCCAGGAGCTTGCCCTTATAGGCGCCGGTCACCGGATCGTAGGCGTTGATCTGCCCATTGCCGAAGTTGCCGACCAGAAGGGCGCCGGCGAGGGAGCCGAATCCCGCCGGGGCGATGTCCAGGCCCCAGGGTGAATTGAGCCGCCCGGCCGAGGCGACCCGGCGCAGGAAGCTTCCGTCGAGGCTGAAGGCGTCGACATAGCCGTGGCCGGCGCCGGCGACGTCGTCCTCCTTGTCGGCGTCCTGCAGGGCGAAGGTGACGTAGAGGGTGTCGTTCAGGTTCTGCACATTGAACGGCGCATATCCCGCCGGAATGGTCGGGTCGCGCAGGACCTTCACCAGCTGGAACCGGTTGTTGTACATCTCCACGTCGCCGGAGTGGAAATTCGCGGCATAAAGGAAGTTGGCGTGACCGGTGTGGCCGATCGCCAGGCCCTTGTAGACCGCCTGTTCGCTGGAGTTGTCCACCGCGATGACGGCGTTGGTTCCGTCGACCGACGGCGCCCAGCCGGAGATCGTGCCGTCCTCGGTGGCGAAGATGAACACCGCGGCCCCGGTCTTGCCGCCGCTGGTCACCTGGAAGGGGTGGGCGAGGCCGTTGAACACCTGACCCGTGGGCGCCGAGCCCGACGCGGGCGGAACGGTGACGGTCAGGCCTTGCTTGATTCCCGCGCCGTTATAGAGGGTGGAGACGCCCGTGCCGTTGTCCGACACCCAAAAGGGGCCGGTGGGCGAGGAAGACATTCCCCACGGATTGACCAGCGCCGGGTCGATGGTGACGGCTGGGACGAAGCCGTCGGAGACCAGGTTGGTCACCTGGAACTGCTCCGCGCGCGCCGGAACCGCCTGCAGCGCCAAAAGCCCCGCGGCCACGGTCGCGAGCAGCGTCGCGCGCCCTTTTGAAACGATCATTGAAATTGCCTCCTCTATCGCCAAACCACGGAACACCCGCGGCATCGGGTTAGTCCCGCCGGGCGATCGGAAGGTTCAACCTCCTCGCAAATTTACCTCTCCACCTCGGATGGGCCGTCACCTTCACCAGGGGCGCGCCGCCAGCGCATCCACAGGTAGAGGGGCACGCCGGCGCCGGCGAGCACCAGGAACCAGAGGAGCGGTTCGCGCCCTACCCCGACGAAGGCGAACACGCAGTAGGCGGCGCCGGCGAGGCCCAGAGCGAGGACGTCGCTGGGCGCGACCGGCGTACGCTTCAGCGCCACCGCGACCAGCGCCAGGGCGGCGCAGAGGTAGAGGGGCAGGTTGGCGGCGGTCACCATCAAGCTGAGCAGGGTGAAGCCCTGCACCAGCGATTTCGAATAGCTCATGACGACGAGGCCGCTGGCCAGGGCGGCCGTGGCGATCAGGCCCAGGGCCGGCGCGCCGCGCCGAGTGAGCCGCCGGAACGGCGAGGGCAGTAGCCGATTGACGGCCATGACCCGGGTAAGTTCGCCCGAGAGCAGGGTCCAGCCGTTCAGAGCCCCCACGCCGCTGACGACGACAAACGCGGCGAGCCAGCGGCCGTATCCTTCTCCGACGAAGCGGCCCAGCAGGTCGGCGAAGGGGGCCGGCGAACGGGCCAGCTCCCGCTGGGGGATGAGCAGCATGGGGATGATCGAGACGGCGACATAGATGGCGGCGGTCGCCACCGTGCCGACGAGGGTAGCGCGCGGGATGGTGCGGGCCGGGTCGCGCACGCGGCCGGCCGGCACCGCGGCCGACTCCAACCCCAGCATGGCGAAAAGGGCGATGGTCGAGGCAGTGAAAATCAGCGAGGGCTGGATTGGCGTCGCCGGCGGCTGCCGGCTGTAGAGTCCCGGGTGGGCGGCGAGGATCCATAGCCCCAACAGCATGATCGCGGCCATCGGCAGCAACTTGAGGGCCGTGGTCACGATCTGGGCCAGGCCGCCGGCCTTGAGTCCGAAGAGATTCACCGCGACGCATAGCCACAGAAGACCGAGGGCGAGGATCGGCGCTGGGGCGAGGCTGGCGAGACCGGGAAGGGCGGCGCGCAGATAGGCGACGACCCCCACCGCGATGGTGGCGTTGGAGACCCAGACCGAGACCCAGTAGCACCAGATGGCCAGGAAGGCCGGACCACTTCCCTGGGTGCGGCGGATGTAGCTGTAGGGGCCATCGGCGGCGGGAAAGGTCTGAGCGAGCCGCGCGAACACCCGGGCCAGCACCACGCAACCGAGCACCGTCACGCCCCATCCCACTAGGGCGTTGAAGCCATAGGGCGCCAGGGCGGCCGGCAGGAGGAAGATGCCGATTCCGATGGTGTTGCCGATCACCAGCGCGGTGCAGGTCCAAAAGCCCATCAGCCGCTTGCCGGGATCCGGGGCGCCGGTCGCGGCGTCGGTCATTTCGCCGCCCGAGGCCCGCGGGCCAGGGCGCGGTATCGCTCCAGGGCGGCGGTGAGATAGTCGAGGGTCGCGCGGCGCTCTTCGGCGGAGTTGTAGTCGTCGCGCGCTTCGGCGGCGGCTATCACCCGACGCATCCAGGCGACGAAATAGGCCGCGTCCTCGAGCGCCGGCGGCGGGCCGCCGGGAAGCCGCAGATAGATCGGGCTGGTGGTCGCATAGGCATAGAGGTCCAGCACCGCCGGATCGGGGCCGTCGTTCCAGGCGCGCAGCACCAGCCAGCCGCCGACCTGGAGGTCGATGTTCCCCGCCGCGTCGAGGTCGCGCCGCTCGCCGGTCAGGTCGAAGCGCTTCACCACCGCGCCGTTCTGGACCAGCTCCAGATGGTCCACCGCGACGGGGGAGCGCAGGGCGATCCGGTAGGTCGCCTCGCCGGGCGCCTTCAGCGTCAGCGTGTCGCCCGGATGGCGGCCGGCCAGTTCCAGGCCGAGCAGGGGACCGTTGCTGACGAAGGTCCGGCCGGCCTTCAGGGCGCCGATGAGGGCCGCGGGATCGCGCCCTCCGCCGGTGTCGAGGAACACCCGGTTCAGCCCGACTGGCCCGCGCAGGGACGCGTAATTGGCCATGGCGTCCGTGCCGGCCCCGGCCGGAAGGCGGAACCCCAGGTTCAGCAGGCGATACCAGACATGGGCGGTCGCCTTGTGGTCGGAAAAACCCATCACCTCGACATAGTCGACCTTCCCCATGGCGACGTCGGCGGGGAACTCGTGGCTGAGGGCCGGCGCCTTGGCGGGGTCGATCTCGACATCATAGGGATGGACATAGCCGACCAGGGCGCCCTGGGCGTGGGCGAGGTCGGCCACCACCCCGTTGTGCGGATAGGGGCTGGCGAGAGCCGTGTGGCGATAGGCGGCGAAGCCGGGCGTCAAGAGATGGTCGGAAAGGCCCAGCAGGCCCACGTGACCCCAGAAGCTGGTGTGGAACTCCTGGCCGTGCAGGATCAGGGTGTCGCGGTCGCTGGCCGGGTCGGGGCCGGAGCGGAAAGAGGCGACATCCGGGACCCGCTCCTCCTTGTTGACGATCAGGTCATAGGCCACGTCCAGATCCTCGGCCTCGGCCTGGGCCGCCAGGCGCTCCGGCGTGTCGCGATAGTGGCCGCCGTAGTTCATGTGGATGTGCAGATCGGCGGTGCGCCAGTCGCCGAACCCGGCCGGAAGGTCGTTCGGCGCGAGCAAGACGGTCAAGGCTCGCGCGGCGCCCGGCGCCAGGGTCGCGGTTCCCCGCCAGATCAGATGGCGAAATCCGTGTTGGACCGTCACCTTGGCTTCGCCCGCGGGAACGCTGAGCGTGCAGGTCGCGGGACAGTGGAAGTAATGGGTCTCGATGGGTTGGCGGGCACGGTCGAAGGCGTCCTCGCCCCGCATCCACGCCTCGTCCGGCGCCTGGGCTCGGCCATCCGCCCCCATCACCGTGACCCGGGCCGGGGTCGAGCGGCCCCGTTCGTCGCGGATATCCAAGGTCAGGCGCGCCTGGGGACGCTTGTAGCGGCGGACGCGCGCCCCGATGGGGACGACGGCGCCGCCGATCACCGTCTGCACGTCGAGCTCGGTGTTCCCGTGCTCATTGCTGATGTAGGCGACGCTCTTGCCATCGGGCGACCAGCGCGCGTCGGAGCGGTCGAATTCGCCGAAGGTCAGGGGCATGGGCGCGGCGCCGCCCGGCGTGGTGAGCCACAGCTGGCGCCACTGGCGGCCGTGGTAGCTGGTGAAGAGCAGGCGGCGCCCGTCCGGCGCCGGTTCCGGCCGGGCGCTCCACATCGTCTCTTCGCTGAGGATTTTGCGCCGGTCGTTGGGGTCGGTCGCCGACGCCGACCACAGGTCGCCGGTTCCCCACGCGACCTCCGGATTGCCGACGAAATAGATGCGGGCGCCGTCGGGCGACCAGGCGGGGTTCAGGGCGTGGTCGAAGGGCGAATAGTAATACCGGTCGATCGCGCTCTTGCGCTCGCCGAACAGGGGCCTCGCGCCGCGTAGAGCCCCGTCGGCGCCGATCTCGCCCATAAAGAGGTTGAAATGACCCGTGCCCCGGGTCGACACCCAGGCCAAGCGCCGCCCGTCGGGCGACAGTCGGGGCTCGACATTGACGGCGCCGCCGGTGGTCAGTTTCCGTTCGCGCCCGTCGCGCAGGTCCAGGCGCCAGAGTTCGATGGCCGCGCCGTCGTAGCGGCTGAACACGACCGCGCGCCCGTCCGGGCCGACGTCCGGCTGGTAGTCGTAGGCGCCCGTCGGGTGGGTGAGCTCGACCGCCTCGTCCGATCCGATGGCTTGGCGCCACAGCGAACCGGCCATGCTGTAGATCAGGG